>NZ_JBHUOR010000019.1:0-33257 GCF_042686175.1 Kurthia populi
CTTTGTAGCATAGATACCTGTGCCATACTCGACATAAATGGCCCATTCTGCACCGACTGTGACAACCGCTTTTAAACCACCATCCAGCACTTCAACCTCAATTGACTGGCGCAAGTAACCTGTATCGACAGGGGCTAACGCTCTAGCCTGCCCTTGAATTAGATTTGCCGTATCAATTACTGCACGTTTCGCATCATCGAGTACGCTATTTCCCCATCGTTCAATTGCGCGTTGTAGTTTACTTGAGCCAAATTGCGTAATGCTCATTGACTCACCCTCTTTAATGCCACACGCATAATTTCATGCATGCCGCCCTGGTCCTCTGCATCTGTTTCAACTTCATACTCAACACCTTCGAAGCGGATGCGAGTATTCGGTTTAACGCCCGCACCATACGCATAATACATATAGCGATCTAGTTGATGTTTAATCTGCATCGCATTGTATTTTTCCGTTGCACTTGGTGTATCAATAAAGCATGCAAACGCATCGTGTAACGTGTGCCATTCACCATCTTGCACATTGCCCAGTTCATCTTCTATTCCTTCTACAAATTGCAATACAACTACTTTGTGTGGAAACTCATCGTACACACTACCACCTCAACTTCCTAAAAGGATTTAGCAACTGTAATACGCTAGAAGGTAACGATGTTGTATATGAGTAGCTAACAGTTCCCATTGAGCGTGATACTAATCCCGCTTTATTGGCATAGTATTGAATCGCCTTTGCAACAAATACCTGTACACCACTATTTGTAACCTCTAACGTAGCATTACAATAATCACAAGCTACCTCATAATAAATAGGAGCAAGCATTTTATAATGTTCTAGCCGCTCCGGAGTCAAAATATCACTATTCAAAGCAATAAGCTGTTGAACTTCAACCTCAGTAATTTCCCATGCCATCATCCTTCACCAGCCTTTTTAGGTGGTGTGCGTGGTTTACGTGGCTTGGGCTTCACTTCCTTTTTAACTTCTTTTAAATTCACAGGAAGCGGCTTTTCATGATACCTTCGCAACAACATACAATCCCTCCCCACTATTTTTCTCATGATTTACTATGCCCCTGTGAATTTCACAACGCCCTTATCATCTTTAAGGTTTACAACATAGTGTCGATTTGCCGCGATCACTACTGTGCGTTTTAGGATGTCAGCGTCCTTATTAACGCCAACATCTTGTTTTAGAACAATTTCCACAGCACTCGTAGGATCTTCCGATTCTTCTGGAGCGGTTGTCGAATAGATTTGCAAATACCCTTTCCCAGCCGCTACACGGCGAGAACGTTCAATTGCTTTTAATCCTAATAGTTCTGATACTTGGCCCGATGTTAACGCTCGTTCCTGTACTGTTCCACCAACAGTTAAAAGGTTTTGCACAAGTGTTGTGTAATCTGCTGGATTCATAAATAGTACTAAATCCAAATCCCCTTCAGAATCGAATACTGTAACCGCTTCGAGAATTTTCGCTGGGGTTGTAGGAGAACCACCAACCGTTTGTAAAGCTGTATCAAGTGCAGCAATATAATCGATTTCCACTTTGTCAGCCATCGCAATCGCAAGTTGACGTTCCGCTTCACCTACTGTTCCACCAACATTTGTGATGATAGCCTTCTCTGTAATTTCCACCGCTTTACCCGTTTCTTTTACAGCAACTTCTGTTGTTGTCATAGACATTTTACTTGTGTCCATTGGTACGCCTTCTGTTAAATCTTCTGCGGCGCCGATATAACCATACTTAGGACGAGTAATTGTACTACCTGGCTGACCTACAAGTGTCGTATCTAAATCTGCATATTTTGTAAATTTAATGGCATTTTCCATTTTCCCTGCAATAGCTGGTGCCATGACTTCTGGATCTACTAAATCAGATGCTTGTGTTTGAGCAAAGAATTGCAAATTCAACTTGGCCAATAATTGTGATGTATTCATTTATAAAACCTCTCTTTTTTCCTTTTATTTTAGTTCTTGTAGCAAATTCGGATTTTTGCTAATTAAATCCATTCGTGTTTCATAAGACTTTTTAGCAAACTCTGCTTTTGTTAAAGTCTGTGATTGACCACCTGAACCAAGTGGAGGCGTGCCACCCTTTAAGCCATCTGGTACGAATAAATAATCATCTGACTTCCTCAGTGTTTCTAATTGCTCTGACAGCCCAATCAACTTATCTCCATCTAACGTAATGGCTTCAGTATTTAATAACGCTTGTACCGCTTTAGGATTCTTTGCTTTTGCATCACGTAAAGCGTTTGAAAGTGCGTAGTCATAATCTTTTTGCTTCAGCGTTTGCTCATACGATGCTTTTTCATTTGCATTCTGTTCTTGTAGAGCTGTAATTTGTGCTTGTAAATCTGTGTTACCAGCTGCTTGATTTTGTAATTCCGTAAGTTGAGTGTCACGATCAGTAAGTTGCTGCGTTAAATCTGTTACTTTGGATTGCTCCGCTTCTAGTACAGATTTTTCTACATACGAAGCGGCGTAATTATCTACAATAGTTTGTGCCGTCTCTTCGTTAATGCCCAATGCAAGTAATTCTTCTTTTGTCATAGTAAAACTCCTTTCGGGCCTTTTAACGTCTTGCTGGACAAAATTAAAAACCGCTCCAATAGGAACGACTTAGGCTTTGTATAACTGATTTTGCAAGTTGTAGCCCTCTAATTCCCAAACCTTGCTTTTAATCCGCTCAACAGCTAAATCAAAACCAATTTGCTCGTCATAGTTATTAGGGTCGACACAAGCTGATTCGCCAACGATTGTGAAACCATTCTGTAGTCTTGCTACTACCAGACATTGCTTACCGAATACGCGGTGAAATACCTCATACTCCGAGTTATCCAAAATACTTTGAATTTGTTCTTTTGTAACTTTATTCATCAATACCACCACCTTTCAAGCAAAATAAAAAAACCGCTAGAAGCGGCTATCCTAAGCTAATTAATTCGTAATAAAGTATGCCGTCTTTAGACATACTTGCGATTACATTTTTGTCATCATTATAAAATGTCACAAATCCACCTGCGATTTTAACCTTTGCGACATTAATAATTTCACGTTCCACTTTATGACCATCTGTACCGTAGACCTTCACAACCTTATAAACCATTCCGCTACATCCTCACTCTCAAAATCTCATTTCAGTGCAGTATCTACGCGCTATTTTCGGCCCAGTCTTCATATGTTCTAAATGTTGTAACCTTATTAGGTGGCAACACTTCTTTATCAGCTTTTTGATACGCTTTCGCATATGTGTAGCCATCTTCCATATACTTATCAATTCTGTCTGCTAATCGTTGTTGATACGTGACATTCCTGTAATCTCGACCTCTGCGCACCGCTGGCAACTGCCCATCAATGAGTTTAATCTTCACGCAGCGGCAATTGATGTCCATTTTTGCTACTCCCCACATGGTTGGGCCCTTCGCCTTCATTCCTTTGAAATGAAAATAACCATCCGCATCAGCTTTTTGTCCATCTAGCTTACGGTGCTCATGCCTTGTTCGTGTATCAAGTGTTGATAGCCATACACATTCAATATCAGCGTATTTGCGCATCTCCTCTGTGACTGCTTCGTCTGCTATCGACATTGCTCTAGCACCTTCTGTACGTGCCACGGTGCGTGCTTTGTTTTGACTAATACCAATTGCATTTTCTAACCGCTTCGCCATCTTGAAATACCCTTCACCAGCCAAAAGTGATTGCGATATTTCGATTTGTATTTTACGAATTGTTTCATTGCGATGCACCTCTAATATTTTAGGCAAACATAGCAACTCAATTGGATTGGCTAGTGCTGCTGCAATAACATCTTCACCTGGTAAGGTAAATCCATCTTCAGTTCCTTGATAAACTTGAAACAAATAAGCTGCCATCAGGTACTGTTCAACATAAATGCGTTGTTGAGACATTTCAATTTGCTTTACAATTTGCTTGTAATCTTCATTCAACTGTTGCGCAATGCGTTCGAGTTCCTTTGCTAGTCGATTATATTTATTTAAATCTGTATAACTACTCTCATCACTCTCAACGAACTTACTATACATATTACTAAGCGTTGCCAGAATCTCTTTTAAACGCTTTCCAAGTAGTTCATCTACTTCACGCTCACTCTGTGCAATCAGTTCGTCTAGGCGCTTGATAATGTCTAGTTGATTATGAATTTGTTTCGGCATCCGCTTCACCTTCTAACGAACCGAAGCGGGTACTATATGCGTCTAGTTCAGAAGCTTTCTGATTCTCTAGCCGCTCTTTCTCCTGTGCCACATCGCGTACCCAAGGGTGATTTTCAAGTATAGTTTCATCTGAAATAATCCCTTGGGAATCTCTAGCCATTGTGATAATTTCCGCTTCATTTGTAAGGAGCATTTTATTAAAAGTAAAGGTGACATCACGATAATCAAATTCACCAACGCGTGCCAACTCACAGTAAACGCCAATAAAAAACATGAACTCACGCAATGCTAGCGTAAATTTCCGCTCCAACATTGATGCTTTCATGTCTAACAAAGAATATAAATTTTCGAGTGCTACGCCAGAAGGCGCATCTCCAATTACATCAGGTGACGGATCTACACCCTGACCGGATGTAATAATGTTTTTCCGCAGTGTTTCACCTTGTAATTGATACGCAGCTGTCGGCACTTCTGCTGTAATAGTTCGCAAATCGGAGCCTTCATCTGGCGATAACTTAACAGCCTTATACCGCTTCAAATTCTTCTGAAACTCCGCCAGACTTTCTCCTTCATAACCAATCAATGCATAAATCAGTTCTTGCATATCTACTAATGTATTTTGTGCGTCACTTACTAATTTTTCGTACGCATCAATAGCCGCTTTATTGAAGTGTAAATCACTTAAATGCTCGCTGTTATTTGCGAAGCGGATAAATGGCACCTTGCCCCATGATTTCCCTTCTGTACCCTCAGCATTCGTGAAATGTGGTGCTGGATTCAGTTCTCGTTCAGCATCCAAGTACATTTCGCCTTCAATCATTTCATAGTAAGTGACATCTACATCTGTCCATACTTCTAATTTGATGTGCTCCTCTGCATATTGATAAAAACGGATAGCCGCTGTTAGCTTATACCGTCTGTTACTGTCGTAAATAGGAATAACTTGTTCCGCTTCGGCAATCATATAATCAAATTCGCCATCTTCATTCACAAACGGATGGAGCCATTCTACGCCTTTATTTGAGGCATTTTTAATGAGCTCTGGTAGTGTATCTTCCCATTCCTCCCCAATAATCGTTTCAAGCAATTCCAGTTGCTCTTGGTTATCGGAGCGGCTACCGAAAGACATAGGTTCTCCTGCTAAATAGGCGACTTTTTGGTCCACCAATACTTTGTGCATACCGCTAGGAACTTTTTCATTCGTCGCTTCCTTATCTACACTCTTGCCACCATTGCTGTACGTGTAAATTTCACGTTCCATAATATCTGATTCGTTCCAATAATATTTCTGCCCCTGTAGCATTTTAGAGCTATCAAACGCTTCATATAGGCTTTTCACCGTTTCGATTTCTTTAGGCGCATCATTCTTAATCTGTGCAATTAATTCATCTACATATGTGGCCGCTCCAAAATCATAAATATTATGCATATTCTCACCTCTTTCATTATTTTAAGAATGTGAATCCTTGTCCTGTCATAACGACTTTATTTATGAAATATCTATCGCCATCCATCTGGTGATCATTCTCTTTAATTGGCTTATCTTCACCTCGATTTGCTGCCTTTTCATCCCAAACATACGAAGAAAACTCTCTAAATGTTTCTTTACAGCAATCGTTGTACTTAATAAGCATCCGCTCCAATGCAGTAGCTACATTACGAATCCCATCTACTACATCATTTTTCGCTTTAATTACATGGTGCCCACGTTTCTTTAGCGCCGTAATAAATGAAGCGGCCGATGGATCTACGATAATTCCTTTGAAATTTGTAAGCCCATCGATAAATGTTGCCATATCATCACAGTACTGCTCATCTGTTTTTTGTCTGCCTTTCTTACGACCATCATAGTGATACTCTTTTACCTTGTACCAAATATCTCCACAGAAACCCCACAAACCAAATGTTGTTGGATTCTTTGTACCATAGTCACAACTGACATAAAACTTCTCATATGGCCGCTCCTCTGTTTTTACAACATGCCTATCCTTCTCAAACATGTCATAAATAACACCTTCTGCAAGCACCCATAAGCCTAAGATATAGCGCTTATAGAAAACACCGGAATACAAGCGTTTATAGCGTTCCTTCACTTTTTCTGAAAGCGAAGGGTTATCATCCATCAAGAAATGAATTTGAAATAGATTCTTTTCTTTTAATTTATCTAGAAACTCTACTTTGAACCAATGATATGGACCTGCTGGGTTACAGTTAAACCAAAATTTAGCACCTTCTACAGAACAACGTGCCGTTGCCTGGTCTACGAAGGAGCGGGGCATAAGCGCCACCTCGTCAAAAAACATTCCAGCTAATGTAATCCCTTGGATAAGGTCTTGAGAACCTTCATCCTTACCGCCAAAGTAATAGAAATAATTAACTTGGTCACCTTTTGTAACAGTGAACATATTTTCGGTACGTTGTTCTTTTACGGTATACCCTCGTGCACGCAGCATTTTTTGAAGCGGTTTGAATACGTTACGTCTAAATGAACCAATCGTTTTACCAGCCATACCGAGGTTTTCATCGTTAAATGTTTCCATGGCCCACATGACGAAAGAAAGTGACATCACAACCGTTTTGCCTGCTCGCACCGAGCCATCACAAATAATGCCATCATAATCTTTATATGGCGAAGCGGCATGACACCACCAAGTGAGCACCTTCTTCTGTTTAGCACTAAAAGGAGTAAATTTAAAAAGCGCAGGCTTCTTTTTTCGCCTACGCTCCCGCTTCTTACGTTGTTCTGTTAATAGCTTCTTTACATTAGTCAGCATCCCAATCCACCTCCACACCTTTTAGCGCTTCAATGAATCCATCATCTTCGTATTCTTCATGATCGTCACCATTTGCTTTACGAATTGCAATCAACTCTTTTTCAATTTTTAATTGCTTCAGCTCATTATCATTAAGCAAGTCCATATACTTCGTCAAGAAATCGAGTGCTTTCATTTTGTCGGCAAGCTTCACCGTCACGCCATCTTTGCCTTCTTTGATTTCTGTCACAATCGATGTGTCTATATTCGAAGCGGATTTCAAATGAACGTAGTTCACATTGATTTCCTTATCCTCGAATACTTTTTTATCGTTCGCATCTCGCCCAACAAATACGTCTGGAATCAAACGTTTCTCGGTGCCCCATGCCACGTAGTCGGAGATATCTGCAAATGCAATATCAATCCACTTCTGCAGCACTGCACGAGACTCAATCATGATGCCATCTGCAATGTCCTGTTTGATTGCGCTGATTTCCGCGCGTATCTTATCATTTCTCAGCAAGCGACTGCCGTTGGACATAGCCTGCATGTAGTCACAGTCATAAACCTTTTGATAGGCTTTCGTGGCATTCCAATACTTTGTGTAGTAACGACAAAAAAGCCACTGTTTATCGGTCAAATCACTGTTTTCATTAATCGGTGATTCTTCCGCGATAGACAGCCGCTCCTTCTGCTTTTTCACCTGTGGTTTGTTCTCTTTTTTGATTGGAGTACTCCGTTCATCTGATTGGAGTACTCCGTTCAATTTTTCTTTCCAATTATCCTTACTTTTGGACTTCCAACCGCTTATCGTTTTTTCTGGAACACCCAACATTTCGGCAATTTTACGATTCGTAATTTCACCATTATGTTCCTTGTAAATCTCAAAAGCTTTATCACGGTTAGGATCTCTTGCTCTAGCCACTCATGAATCACCCACCTCTTTTCCTTTTAACGCCGGCAACACTCTCATTACCAGCGCTTATTTTTAATCTATGTAGACTAAGCATCTCTAATATTTAATCGTTATTTCCGCTCGTTCTTCTTCGCCGAATACCTTCTCGGCTACTAATTTCGTAACAAGGGAATCATCTACCCATAAAACACCTGTGCAACCGTCCATAATGCCTTTTACAAGGTTTTCAATATCTGGCTTCTTAATAGGCTTACGTTCACCACTTAATGCTTTTGTTGTTTGTATCTTACTGCGTTTAATATCTGATGTGAGCGGTCTATATATCACGACATGCAACTCAATAGCCGAATCAATTAGTTGTTCAGGTGCATAACGTGAAGCTGTACGTGTGACATGTGCTTTATATGTGCGCGACTCTTTAGCGTCATATGTGCGCACATGACCATTTTGACGTGAAAAGCGTGGACGTTGTTGTGCTTGAACAGGTCCGTCAATTGTAAATGTAATTTCGTTCATATCGTCCGCTCCTTTTCGAATATCTTCACCACTTCGAGTGTAGTGTATATCGCGATTATCACTACAGCAGATGTGATAGCAACGTCGATTGGATGCCCTAAAATCATGTTTGCTATGCAGATAACCGCAGTTAAATCCATTACACCTGATAAGTAGCTATTCATACAATCCGCTCCCTTCTGTTTTTGGACAAAATAAAAAGCACCTACAATGTAGATGCCATATGTATACCGCTCCTGGACAAGAAGCGGCTTGAGAGGTGCAGTCATGGGTAACCGCAGTATAGCGCCTGCTTATGCATACTGTTTATTTAATGGCGCCAGTATATGTATGTGCCGCACGTGGCGGCTTGATGATTAGTCGCTTAACATGTTTGCCCTGAACAGCAATTGTGAGTAGTGCACAGGTAACTCTCCTTGTCGAAGCAGCCATAAATGATTGCGTGCTTGCTCACGCATGAGAAAATGTTGCTCTCACTTATNACCCTCTTTGACTTTTGAGCGAGCACGTTGAATATATGATTGAACAGTACCTTTACTTACTTTTAATTCGTCTGCGATTTGTTGAAAACTTTTTTGTTCAACCGTATGAGCAATGTAACAAAGTCTCTCACGATGACTCCACATGCTATAAATTTTCGCCAGCTGTTTCTTTTCAGCGCTCGTCATGTGCAGCTCTTTTGTATTAATATCATACACTTGCTCTGCAATGTCTGGAATCACATCAAGTGACTCGAAAAACTGACGCTGGTATACAGCATGTTTATCCGCTCCGCGTTGCAAATCGGGATTACGACCATTCTCCATCCAATCCATCGCAAAGACCATCGAATTTTCCATACTGTTTAGAATAGACTTCTTATCTTGAAGCGGCGAGATATTTGTTACTTCGCACTCTTCAGCAACTGTTGCTCTCTTAACTGCACGTAAGTCACTTAGACTATGATCATACTCTTCCAACAACTTATCTGCCCAGTTTTCTAACTCTTTACTTGTATATTCACGTTCTTCCATCATCGTCATCATTACCACAGCACCTCTTTATTTTTGTTTGATTACACCTTTTCGCCGTGCATAGCGTGGACGTCTTATCCCCATAAGTTCCTCAATGTCTGCTTTTGACAATCGCTCTGAGCGTGTTTTCCGCTCCGTAGAAAGCTTTTTCTTCTTTTCATTAGGTTTCGTGTCATTATTGTGTCGTAAAAGGTTGTGGCGTTTAATTTCGTCTTGTAGCGTACGCATTCGTTTCACTCCTTTTTCTGGCAAATAAAAAAGGGAGCACCAAACAAACTCATAGCATGTGCTACAAATTCATTTAGTGCTCCCTGGTTTTTCCTGGTAAGCTTCTTATTCAATTAAATTACTTATTTCACATCTTACTACAATTTTTGTGTAAAATAAACGTTATTTTGCACTATTTTGCTGTTCTGCCATACAATTTCTTGTTTACCGAATCCCGTTGAAGGGGAATCTAATCTTGTAAGGCGACCATCGATTACAGCATATACAGCGTTTTCCTCGACTGTTTCAGTAATTGTGTGTTGTTCGTTATTCAATATATGTAACTCCCCTTTTTCGTGGTATAATTGATTCGTCTAAAATCATATATACCTCGTAAGAGGAGCCAGGCGTTTGTAGTTGCTGCTACAGACGCTTTTTTTATTTATTTACTAGCATGTTGTGCATGTCGTACATGTTTCATATAACGAAGCTGTTGCTCAACATACGGATCATCTTCTTTACCGCCACTTGATGCCCAATCTGTTAAGCGTCGCTGTACGTCTTTTAAGACTGGAAGCGGCATTTCAGAAATTAATTCCTCAATCTGCTGCATAACTGTAGTTGTCGCCATTTTCATCCACTCCTTCCACGTCTTTCGGCTTGCTTGAATAACGTATTGTTAGGTGTCTCACAACATCAAATAGCTTCCCACAATTCGCACACTCGAAATCGTCATATTCTTCTTCTGTCATTTGCCAACTTTCATCATCTACATATTGGCAATAAGGACACGTAATTTCATCAGCGTAATCAACCGATTCTGGCTTCATTACATCAACCTCCCTAAAATCCTTAAAACTTCTTCTCCAAATTCAAAACTGTCAGTTTCTTCATTTTCTGCACGAGTCGCCGCAGCGTGAAGCTTTTGTATTTGTTTTTCATAAATGCGTAGTCGCGCATTTTCCTCTGCAACTTCTTCATAAGCTGTTGTGAGTTCGCCGTACTTGAAAAATTCTGTTCCGACTTGCGTCCGTAATCGCTCAATATCTTTTTCCTGCTCTTGAATATGAATCATCGCAAGGTCAACCGCTTTTTTGCCCCAACCTTTTGTGATGCGCGCCTGTAAAAATTTAATCAATTCAATGTTTTTATCTGTCATCTCGTTATACAAATCTTTATATACATACAGGTCGGCATCAGTATTTTTTAGTGCCTTTTGCAATCGCTCAACCTCCGCAATGAGCGATTGCACATCTTGTCGAGCGTGTGCGATAAATTCCGCGTCGTAACTTTCTGCTGCTGCACCGTACCTATGAATCTCGACATGCCCGTTTTCCTCGCCATCAAACCAAATGTCTGTGATGTATGGTCTGTCGTCACTCGAATTATCGATAATCCACTCACCTGGCGTAGCATTTACTACACGTTCTTTAATCATTTCTAGCTGTTCTTTATTCATCCTAAAACCTCCATTTTTTGTAACGTATTAAATGTACCGCTCGTATAAATCTCTGCCGCTCCAAGTGCAACAACTACCCAATACGCCCCATCAAGCATTTGCTCATACGCTCGTAAGTTGCTTTGCTCCACTCCCAAACGATACGAGAGCGCCACACCTAACAGCGCGTTAAACGTATCGCTTTGTCCTGTAGCAAACTGCTCGTCCAGTAGCCAACTATCGTATGCTGAAAGTGCCCCGGACACTTTTTCGTACACTTCTGGTACCGCTGTGATATATGCAACGATTAAATCCGAATCTGTCACAATATAAAACTTGTATTGCTCTGTGATAGTCGCAAAGTTTTGTTCATGATCTGCATTTAAAAATTCCATGCCTATTCCTCACCCTCTAAAAAAACAACTACTTCAGGTTTCGGGCCTAATCTCACTACCAATTCCTCTAGTTTCTTGCTAGTCGCCCTTTCGTATTTTTCGACACCTATTTCATCTAACTTTTCTAAAATAGTAGGTCCGACGCGTGTTCCCAGAAAAATTATCATCGATTCTTCTGTATCTAATGACATTATTTTATGATTCGCTTTGATGAAAAAAATTCCCATCCCACTACGAACATCTGTAATGCCGAAACCTTCTTGATTTGGCAAAACTGCGAAATCAATATTTTTAACCGTAATACGATACCCTACAGCTTCGTCCCAACCTGCCGCAGTAGCAATTGGGAACACCTCTGCATCGTTATTAATCGTTATGCGTACTTTTCCCTTTAGCTGCGCCGCCGCTTCTTTCATTTCTTGCTCAACGTATGCATCATACATTTCATCTTGATCCATCATTGCACCTCCACAAATTCAGCTTTTTCAGCCCACTTTAAAAACTCTGGAATATTCAAAACTGTAACTTTTCTTTTTGAACGCTTGGTCATATATGCGATGAACATATGGTCTGCACCATATAAAATACGTTCGGTTTTACCTTTACGCAAAACTTGGCCACGCTTGCATTTATAAATTTTTACTAATAACTCTTTTTGCTGTTCAGATAAATCTTCATGCGCATTTACGAGTTCGATAAGTACTTCTAACAACGCGTCTTGCTTATTTTTTGCAACGCTCATGCTCCTACCTCCTCTGGATCATCGATAAAATCGAAAATCGTCATTTGATTACGTTCCCACTCCTCATGCAAGAACTTTTTATAACACCGACGCCCGTAACCAATCGGCGTCCATTTTGTATCTTTTAGCTTGCGTCCGCACCGTTGACATACAACCCCATTAACGAGCTTTATATTGCGAAAACGCTCGTAAAATGTATGTGTAATAAAGACTTTGTGCGCAGCATCCTCATACACATCAAACAATTGCATGTCGTTATCCCAGCGCAAATATTTGATTGTGCCGTCTTTTAACGCCGCATCATTTAACAGAAAATGCGTTAAATCTTGTTGTACTTGCGCGACGTAGTGCTCATGATGTACCAATTCACTTTTGCGCATATTGCCGCTCCTTACTCCATCCCACCCACCCATTTATTCAACTATTCATTTCTTGGCCACATATGCCGGTCAAAATAAGCTCAATTGCTCGGGCTCCGACTCTCGCTCGGTTTCAGCTGCGCCTACTGCAACCGGCACATCAAACAAACTCTTACGATAGAGGCCGAAAAACGAGCGCGGTGTATCGAATTTGCTAGCGTAGTAGTGCGTCTTGCTATGCTCAAACAAGTAATACTGTTGCCCAGCGACTAAATTGCTAGACGCGCCATCTTTAATGCAGATACCTTGCATACAGCGTCACCCCTTTTCAAGACTTGTTGTAAAGTGGGCCAGAAGCGGTTGTACAATACTTTTTAGTGTTTCAAATTCAGCGGATATATCGTTTTGTGATGTAGAAGCGGATTGATTTCTCAAAGCTGTTAACTCTTCTTGCATTTTTTCCTTCTCGGCATCGCTTTTTACGATGTGATCCGTTAGCTTGCGCACGGTTTCTTCTAAAAACTTCACATGCTCTTCACGTTCTGCTTTTTCGCGAAGGAACGACTCTAACGTATCGTTAGCCGCTGTTTTTTCTACTGTTGCTGTGTCCATCATTTCATCCCCTAATAGTTTCTTTTTGATTGTTCGGTACCTAGTCATCGAAATTCCCAAATAAAAGGCGGCAGCACCATCTGGTTGAGTAAATCCTCGCGAAGCTCTATGCAACATTTTATAGTCAATGCTTGCAAGGAACTGCACCTCTTCCGTTCTGGCCGCTTCAATCATTTTTTTACGCCGATTCTTCGTACCAAGAATCGCTCTGCACTTTTCAAGCTCTCGTTCCGCTTTTTTAAATGCCTTGTCATTACCTTGAAGCAAAGCGTTTGTGCGTATTGCTTTCAGTTTTCGCATGCGCTTTTTTGTGGCACTTACAACAGGCGAACTCATCGTTTACATCCATTCATGCCATTTATCTAAAATTCGGTACCCGTCCAACTGCAAGCTCATTACATCCACATCGTGTTCCGATACTTCGGTAATCTCGCGGCCTTTCTTGACCCTATAAAAAACAACCGGTCTTTTTTTAAGTGCTACAGGACGCTGTGTTTGCTTGTGTATGTCCTTGCGTTGTTTAGTAGTCGTACGGCAAATGTTACGGTGGTTATAGCGGCGTTTGCAGCTATGCTGTGTGACTGCAATCCCGTGCTTGTTTGAATCGTTTCTCATTTCCTCTCTCCTTTTCATGCGCCTTATCTTGTTCGATAAGGAATAATTGTTCTGAAATTTCTGATTTTAAAACTTGTAGCGACTCTTGCAATTGCTTCATTTGCTTTTTTAACTGCATTACTTCGCACCGACTAAAGCCATGAATAATTCTTTATCTCGTGCATCAAGTGCAGCGTCAATCGCATGCTGTCGTGCAATATCTTCTGCTACTTCGAGTACTTCGGTGCAATCAAGTGATTTTGCTATCTCAGCGTCCTCCTGAGCGATTTTTTTATCACTTATGACTGTTTTACTCTGACTATCTAAAAAGTCGTTTAAATTAGCCCGTGCGACCTCTGTAATACGTGCTTCAATCTCTTCGTGTGTTTTCGTATGATGCAACGTGCGGTACCGAATAAATTCTTGCAAGCAGAGTTTTACGGCAAGTGCCACATCATGCCCTGGTCCAACGGTGATTTTATTGCCGCCAAGATCGATGTAGCAAATCTCAAACGTGTAGGCATTTGCTCGTACTGTAAAACCTTGATACGACATTTCTTTTTTGAGTGTCACGATGTATGTGCGGTCTGCTGTGACGTTAAATGCAATGGCATTTAATGCGTCTGTACCGCCGTAGAATTTTAATTTCATGTCTATCTCCCTTTTGTTTATCTTTTTAAAATTGCAAGTTCCCAACGCGTTTATCTGGTGTTTCTTTGAACAAGATGTGCAAGACATTACGCATTGCGCGAGACATCATCTTTTTGTCATACATTGGAGGAACAAACTTATGGCCATCCTGATAACCAGTGATCATGCGTTCACCGGACAAGTTAGTTGTAATAATCGTTGCCTTGTCTTGTCGTCCATTTAAAATGCTTCGTAAAATATTGCTCGTATAATCACTTGCACGCTTGTCACTGTAAATATCACCAGTCTCTGCACCTAAGTCATCGATGACAAGCACATCAACACTATTAGCAAGTGAAATAAAGTAGTTTTGTGTATATTTACTTTCTTTGTTGTTAATGGCATCTCGAATGAGTTCCATCGTGCGCCCGAAGTCGAGAAACAAGGTGCTTTTGTCTTTTGCGCCTGATTCGTTCACGTATTTTAAAATACTCATTGCTAAATGACTTTTACCGCAACCAGTTTGAGGGGATTGAATCCAAAGATTAAATGCTTCACCTGCTGCAAAACGTTCTGCCACTTTTATCGCTTTTAGCTTGTTTGTGTGTTCCTCTTCGGTTTGTGTCGTAAAGTTATCGAATGTTGCTGCAGTAATTGTGTTGTCTTGGATAATAGATTGTTTCGTGAGCGTGTTGTGTTTTTTTAAACGCTCTCCATCCGTACAAACTTTCTGCATCTCACTTTGGAAATCATCACGCAATCGTTCTGTACCGCATACTGGGCACTGTGATGTTTTAAAAGCTGGTGGCATAAATACAAAATCGCTATCGTGCTTATCACAATGATTGTCACGGTCCCAACGTAATCCGCCGGCAGTATCACTTTTTACGACCTCATTAATGTTTTGCACTTTACTACTACGCTCAGCACTAAAATGTACTTGCGGTGTGTTGTAATCCTTCATTTTCATTCATTCCTCTCATTTTTTTAATCTGCTAGAACGGCAAGATATGGCCACCAAATTCGGTAGGCTTATTTTTTGCTCGATCTGCTAAATTTGAAGCTTGTTTCTTTTGTTCAGCACGCTGCTTAAATTGCTCATGCGTAGTAACACCTTTTTCTTCGGCTAACTTGCGTAAGACACCCGCTCCATAAGTAAATAAAGGCTTGCCGTTTTTAGCAGCGATTTTTAAAGCTTCACCAATTAACAGCGGATCTTTGAAATCATCCAGCAAACTGCTAAGCTCTTGATCTGTCGTAAAATTACGTTTGCCAATATGTTCGTCAAAGAATGTTTGTAACGTTTGAAAGTTTTTATCGATGACAGGAGAAGGAGGAGTTTCTTGATTTTCTTCCTCTTTCTCTCTCTCTTCAGTATTACTAGAACTCTTAGTATTACTAAAAGACTTAGTATTACTACGTTGCGATTCCCCTAAGTAGGGATTCCCTAAGTTGGATTTCCCTACTTTGGAAAACGTGATGTAGGACGTTCCATCATAATCATCAAGCAGATATGGTTCAACGATATACGAGTAGCCTTTCAAGTGACCTTTTTCATCTCGGAAACGCTCACCTCTGATTAGGTAGCCTACATCTAAAAGCTCCTTGATTATGCTGCGTACACTCGTTTTCCCATTCGATGATCGGTTAACTAAATCATCCTCATAAAATTTCCACCCGTCTTTCTTACTTAGCAAGTACAACAACATACCTTTTGCTTGGAATGATAATGCTGAGTTATTAACAATTTCATTATCTACTTGTGTAAACGCGCGTTTTCTTTTGCTACGGCGCAATTCATTTTGCTGTTCTGTCATGATGTTATTCCTCCTCTTGTTGTACCAGTGCAAAGATGACCGTTGTTACAATAAGTAGTGCCAACATGCTCACGCACATGATCATGATTTCTTTTGTTGCTGTAAGCGATAATGTATACAAGCCAACGCTTGTCATAAGCAGCAAGTAGGCTACAAAACTAACATCCTCGATTACATTTTCTGTCGCAAACATACGGTATACCTTTTTTAAGATTTTCATGCTTTAGGACCCTTTCTACTTCAATATTTAATGCATTTAGACGCTCGATTACTTCGGCAAAATTGTCTTTAGTCGTACGTACTTGCTTAATCGTATTTTCTAAATCTTGTTGCAGTTCTATTTTTTGCATTACCACGCTTACGCACCACCTTTTTGACGACTTTTAACAAGCCCGTCAAAATATATCAGCACACCGCTTGCTTGCGTAAATGTGAGGGCCTTTGTTGATGTACCCTCCGGAATATTGCAGGCGTAGCAAGCTGATTCAAACGCAGTTTGTTTGTCCTCCACTTTTGGACCTGCAACGATTTTTAGCGCATTTTTAAGTTTTTGCGATTGCACCTCAGTTATGAGCTTTTCGCCATCCTTATTTGCACGCGCCGGTTGTTGCTGCATTGGTGGCTGCGGATTACGATATTGCTGCTTTTGATACGGTTGCTCATACTGTCGCTGTTGTTGATTATTGTGTTGATTGTAGTCAGGATCTTCATTGTCAGTCGGTAAGTTAAATGACTTTATCAAAAAGTACCGCTCCGCATACGTCAGTGCGCTACCTATCGCTTTGGCGACATCCTCATTCGTGGCACCATACATAAAAGGAACTTCCAATATTTCTGATGGATTGTCTGCATTTATCCACGTATAAGTCATCTTTCCATAAACCTTAAATTGCGTAGATGTTTTTCCTCTACCAGTCGTAACTTCTTCTCTTTCTACATTCTGTGTATCGACTCGCGGAAAAAGAAGAACCCCTAAATTATTCATAGATTCTTGAATACCTGATAAAATTTGTGAACCTGTTACATACGAGTATTTGTAGCCCTCACCATCTTTTCGTAGCGCTGGAATATGTTTACGCACCTCTACTAGCTTCTGAAAAAGATTTAATGTGCCGGCCGCTTGAACTTGCCCTGCATTATTTGATTCCATTAGGTTTGCCCCCTCTTGTTTTGTGGTATACTTTACGTAGTTATTTTTGAAATTAGGCGACTTGTTCGCCTATGACTAAGGCCGCTCTCGTAAAGTGGTCTTTTTTTATTCGTTGCAACCCAAAAACATATCCATCGATAAAATCCAGTGTCCATGAAGAACCGTTAAATAGCCTTCTTTTTGAAGTAACTCCAACACATCAGTAAACTTCCACCGACGAATCATTACAGCAATTTCTTTATCACTTAGTTCATCTAAAGCTGCATCTTTTACTTCACTTGCGGGTGCATCCAACTCGAAATGCTTGTAGTACATGTTGTAATGGCTCAAGATTTGCTCCTCCGTCCAATTCAGGCGCATGTCTTGCTCTGTTTGCCATCCCTCGCGTTCTTTAATTGCCGCCAAGCGCAAATCTAATTTTGAAATACTCATTTTAACCACCCTTTCATTTTCCAGTGCAGCATCAAAGCTCTCATTCGCTTTTTAATACTGATTTCGTAATCTTGTTGCAGCTGAATCACGCTATTCTCTAAAAAGAAGCGGAGCGTTAGTAACCCATCCATCACATCCGTTATATCTTTTAGATTTTTTTCATCAATTTCTGATGGCATTTTAGAAAAATCAACTTGTTGGAGAAGCGCATAAACTTCTTTTTCCTGGTTTTTAAATTGATTGAGCAATACCAAGCGATGCATATCAAATCCAATTCCATCTAATACAGGCGGCGTAAAGCCGTCTGTAAATTCATGCGTAATACCTGCGATATATTTTGCATTATCGTGTATAAGCATGCTTTCCTTTGCTGTCTCCTGTGACATAGCACGATCACCACACTTAATCCTACTAATTGCAGAATTACTATAATTAAGCTCTACAGCAAGTTGTGTATTAGGGATTTTTTCATCCTCAATAAGCTGCGTTAATGGCTTATGCGCATTAATAACTTTCTTCATTCTCCTCACGCCTTTCTAAACGTCATTTAATGAATGTATTAATTACATAATTTTTGGTAATAGTTATATGGTTTTGAAAATATCTTTAAAATGAAACTCCAAAAACTCTGTCATTTTAGAAGCAAGGAAGGTCCATTTCTCGCCGGACGACCTTGGATAGTAAACAAATCCACCTTGTTCAACATCAAGAACTTTACGAAATTTAGGATTGTATAAAATATTGTCTTTAATCCAAGGACCGCGATAACCTGTGCGCACTTCTATATCTTTCAGTGTCCAATAACGACCCGCTACCGCTTGCTCTTTCAAATCAGCAAGTTCGACCTTTGAAATGAGAATATGATCCTCTGGAATAGGAATTGTTAAATTCACGGCTAAACTTTGCATTTTCTCACCACCTTTCTAAGAATTAGTGTTGGTTAAAAACAGCCATCTGCAATTGACGGTTATGCACAGCAATGTCGTATCTCATTGATGATGACGGCTCCCAAATACTGAGGAAAAACTTCGCTTCTTCGAATTGTTTCGCCTGTAATGCTCTATAAGTCGGCAAATCAAATTTATTTTTAAAGTCGCGCCAGACTGTTGGAAATACTTTTTTTGACATTACTTTATATGCTGGCGAATCATAACCACCAAGCGCTTTTAGCACACGCTGTTTGGCCATATCCTGTAACTGTTTCTCCTGGTGAGTGTTAATGCACATGCTGTCCTTTAGTTCCTGGACGTCTTGCTTGATGTCTTGCACTTCTTGCCTTGTATCGAGTGCTGCTTGTAATGCGAGTGCAATTGGATCCGCAGGTAATGCTGTTTGTTCAGCCGCTTCCATTTCGTTAAAGCGTTCAATGTAAGCAACCGCAAATGCTGTTCCTTCAATACCGGACATACGGTTTCCATAGAGTTCGCATCCTTGCTTAGTAAGGTGGAACATTGGATACTTCTGATTATTCTGTTGATGAATATACGTTGTTTCTTTGAAGTAAAGGGTATGCTGAATTTTCAGCACCCCTAAGTCCGATGAAATTTTACGAATATCTTGCATTACATTTTTATGTTCGCGCCCTACCATCTCAGCTACTTCAATTGAAGTGATAGTTTGCGCTGCGTATGTTACTTGGATGTTTGTCATAATAATTCTCCTCTCAAATTACCGAAAGCAACTTTTCGTTGCTTTTCGTTTCAAAAAAAATAGTCCAAGGTACTCCTAATACTTCGCCAATAGATTTTGCAACTTTAACTGATGGACTACGAGATCCTAACTCAATCATTCCATAGTACTGTCTAGTAATTCCAGACTCACTCTTTTTAACAACGTCTAATTGAGTTAATCCTAATTTTTTTCTTTTTCCTATTAGCAATGAAGTTAATTCTCTTTGATTCAAAGAATATCACCACCTTTAACTTTAGCAACTTTTTGTTGCCTTATGTAATTCTTATTATACGCAACTTTTTGTTGCTGTCAATACCATAAAGGAACTTTTTGTTGCTTTTTGTTTTTTTTTAATAAATAGCAACATATTGTTGCTATAATAGTAACTAGATTATAGAAATGAGGGATGCGATATGTTTTCGCAGCGCTTAAAATACTTACGTACAGAAAAAAAACTCACTCAAAACGACATGGCTGAGTTACTCGGTATAACACGACAAGGTTACGCTAAATACGAAAACGGTAGTGGTGAACCAGATATTAATTCAATAGATAAGTTAGCTAACTACTTCAATGTAACAACCGACTACCTACTTGGCCGCAGCGACATCAAAAACCCAGAAGAAATTACTTACGCTGGCATCAAGAACGATGAGTATGCAGCGCTCACACCTTATCAGAAGGAAGTTATGGATTTCTTCATGCAAAGCGAGAGTCTTTCGTTCCACGATAAGCCAGAGAACTTGCTGGATGCATTAGAAGAATTTGAAATCTTTTATGAAATGCTGAAAAAACGTGAAGAACGCAAAAAATAGGATGCACAATGAATGCATCCTATTTTTAGGCTATTTATTGTAAATATTTATCATTAATTAGATTATATAATCCTTAAAATATAACTTCATTAGAGAAAATAGCACCTATTTTTCAAATAAAAAAACGATTATCGAAGGGAGGTTGAGTAACTTTCATATAGTACTCATCAAAAAAACAACATCAATCAATACGTTAGAATCACTAGAAATGGAGTTTAATCATGAAAAATCTTAAAACAAAAGAAATCATTATATTAGTGTTAATTCTGTTCTTTTTACTATTTTTAATTTCAAAATTCTTTGGCTTTTTTGTTTTTATTTTGGGTATTATTCTTTTTGCTATTGGTTATCGTAGTTATAAACAAAATGTTCGAAAAAACAAGAAGAAAACGACATCTAAAATTTTAATTGCTACAGGTATTATTATTGCTTTAGGTGGTTGTGGAAACATGATTGGGAGTAATGAAGAAAACACGCAATCAACCTCTAAGCAAGTTAAAACAGAAAATGTCCAAGCAGACGATGAAGAAGCAAAGACATTAACTCCTGTTATGCCTGAACGAAAAAAGGAAGAAAAAAGAAATGTAAAACTCTTAAAAGTTGTTGATGGCGATACCATCAAAGTTTTATACAACGGAAAAGAAGAAACGCTACATTATTTATTAATCGATACACCGAATACTAGAAATTCTTGTACACAACCTTATGCAAAAGACGCAACCGAAAGAAATGAAGAACTTGTTCTAGGAAAAACGCTACAAATAAAATTTGAACAAGACCATAAAAAGAGAGACGCTGACGGTGCTTTAATAGCTTATGTCTTTGCAGATGATATACTCGTCCAAAAGAAATTATTGGATGAAGGTTACGCGCTCTTAACGGCTGTTGATAATGTATCTTATGAATACTTAGATCTTTTTACAAAAGCACAGCAGAATGCACAAAAACAAAAATTAAATATTTGGTCAAAGGAAAATTATGTTCAAAACAATACATTCAAAAAATGTAAGCCTGTAAAAAAAGAACAGACTAAACAAGAACAAACTTCTTCTGACGATGATGACCATAATAATTCCAATACACAACAAACACAAAATACACCTGCACAAGAGCCCGCTCCTGCACAACCAATCTACTTCTCTAATTGTACAGAATTGAGAGCTACCTACCCGAATGGTGTACCTTCTGATCATGCTGCCTATCAACCTAAAATGGATAGAGATAAAGATGGAACAGCATGTGAACAATACTGATTCCACCTATTTTAATAAAGAAAGGAACCTAATCTATGAAAAATACTATTTTAAAAGTTACTGCTGCACTAGCTCTTGGTGCTACAATTTTTGCCGGTCCTACTTCCCCTCCTAATGAGCCATTTACTGCTACGGCGAAGTCTTATTCTTCACCAAAACCAGGAAGCTGGAAAGGCTTTAAAAAAGTGAAGATCAAACAAGATATTTATATCTACAAAATGAAAAAAGGCCCTTCTCATGCTCAGGACTATGTATTAAAGAAAATAAAAGTTAAAAAGAATACTATGTTGAAATTAGAGGGCTGGTGCATGAGTTGTGGTGGATCATACCCTGTAAAATCTTCTAAATACAAATGGACCAAAACAACTTATTATCAAACTTTTGCGGATCAAAACACGAAGTTTTGGTATTAACTCATTACAATAAACCAACTATTCATTAACAATCAAAAAAAATCAAAACTATATATAACATGATAAGGTGAGATTTATGTCAAAAACAAAACAAACAACAATGCTATTTTTTCAATTCGATTTATATAAAACTACAGAGATTGCTCGCCCAGGAGTATTCAAATCAGGGGAAACTGAAACTGTTCAAAAAACAACTTGGAATTCATCCGTTTTTGCTCCTCTATTGCAAAAATTTAATCAATCGAATGAATCTAACTCATATCTCACCCTTGAAGATAAGACAAACAACCTAACAATTTTATTAGAAGATTTTAAAGATGATGAGGAATTTATCTATGGTAAGTTTATTTTATTTGAATACGGAAGAGTAGCACCTTTGAGGAATGCAGCAACATTTACAAGAAGAGAAAACCCTAAAACCATCCAAGAAGGCGAAGAAGATTATGTGCATTTTTTAATTAGAAAAAAAGATGGACTTTTACTTTTACAATACAATCAAAAACTTGGGCGTAGTAAACTTTTAAGTTTCTTTACGGAGAATTTTAAAACCGAAATAGAAAATCAAGAATACTTCGGTTTTAATATTTGCTCTTTAATTGCTCTTGATTTCTTCAAAGAAATTAACAGTTTAGATAGTATTAAAGGAACAAAAATCGAGGTTTCATCTAAAGTGGCTTCAGATGAAAATGAGTTTATTCAAAGTATGCAAGAAGAAATGGAATCCATTGAATCAAATATGCTACAATTGTATTTCAAAGCTCGGTATAAAAATAAATCTTTGCGCGATGTGGTCCCTTTTGTCAATAAATATAAAGATAAAAAAGGAGTTACTTCAATAAGGGTCGTAGGCGAGCAAAATGGAATCGAAAAAACACTAAACATGAATAATTCCGCTGAAAAAATTAAACCTCGTGTCGATATAGATAAAAATGGGAATATTTTATCTGAAAAACTCTATACAGCATCTACTGACGGCATTAAGAACAGAGAACTATTGAATAGAAAGTAGGTATCCTACTATGTCGAGAATTAAAAACTTCTATAGTGTAAATTCCTTTTTTCCGCAAATATGTTATAAGTATTATAAGAGCTCAACAAATTCAGAAAAAATCTTTGATGTTCTTATTCCAATTTTGCTTTCTGTAGGATTAGTAATGCTAATTTATACTTATTACTCAATAGATTTGTTTAATTTATTGCAAACCTTTCTTACAGTAAACACAGTTGTAATATCATCGATGGCGATATTAGTAGGATTCAATATCGCCAGCATAGCCGTAATTGCTGGATCACAATCGAATTTAGTAACCAATTTGCGCTCACGTACTTCTGTAAATATGCCTGGGGAAACCGTTTTCTCGGTATTAGTTATATATTTTACATGGTCAATTTTAATTCAGTTGTTAGTGATCCTATTAGGGGTGCTTGGTTTCTTTTGTTTAAATTTTTATCCTATAGAAACATTAAAATCTGTTTCTATACTATGGTGGCATTTTGTTTTATTAGGAATATGGTTCTTTCTAATCTTACATTCTATCTTTGTTTCATTTAGAAACATTAAAATGCTATACCATTTTGTGAACTTTAAAGATACAAATGAAGAATAAACCCTACTTCACAAGAGTGGGGTTTTATTTTATACTTGAAAGAACATACGTTCCTTATATGGGAATATTCGGAGGATTTAAGATGAAATTGACACTCACTCGTAAGGAAGAATTTATACAAAAGTTATACAAAACAGCTAATATCCATAGCCCAGCACAAATTAGCGATTACAATATTGCGGATATGCTAGGACTGGCCATTATGCCCGCTCCTATCGACTCTAAGCGCTTAGGTAGTCTGATTGTAATAGACAATCGCATACCCGACGAAGAGCAGCATGAACAATTCGCTCATGAGCTTTGTCACTCTATCTGGCACGTAACCAATCAAATGCTCATGCCTGATTTTTGGACAGAGTACCAGGAATGGACGGCTGATACATTTGCAAACCATTACTGCATGCCAACATTTATGCTGCTAGATTTAGATCTTCAAGCGTACCGAACAAAGAAGCACTTGTATTATGAGATGGCCGAGTTATTTGGTGTGACTTTAGAGTTTGCTACGAAGCGAATTGAGGATTTCTTATTCCAACTAGAATGGCGCGATAAAAACATATTTGAAGTTGTTTATACATAATTTATCACACACTGGCAAAAGCACAGCGCATCATTTACTGTGCTTTGTGCTAATGATTAAGAAAGGAATTTATTTGGAGGAGATTTATGTGGCAAGTATCACAAAACGCGGTAAGTCATGGTCATATACTGTTAGTAACTATGTAGACGGCGTTAATAAACAAATTAAAAAAGGCGGCTTTCGTACAAAACGTGAAGCAGAAATAGCGGCAGCAGCCATTGAAGCACAAAAAGGTGAAGGTTCTCTAAAGCTTAATAGCGCAATTCCTATTGCGACGTACTTTGAACGCTGGATTAAAGCATATAAAGCAGATGTCCATTACAATACACAATTGCGTTATCAAAATAGCTTAAAGTGGGTAAAAGTTTACTTTGAAAATACTAAAATTAACACGCTCACTGCTTTAGACTATCAAGAATTTTTAAATTGGTTTGGTTCCTCACGTTCAGAAGAAAGTGTAAAGAAGCTAGATAGCCATATAGGAGCTTGTTTGCGCCACGCACACGATGTTGGGGATATTCGTTACAACATTACGCGCGGCCGTAAAATTCAAGCAAGCCACACCGGTAAACGCGCTCACGATAAATATATTGCGAATCACAAAGATGCACAAAAGCTGTATTCGTATTTATATCATCATTTAGAGGATGGTTTTGGGCTAATCCATCACCTGCTACTACTCGCTCTAGTTACTGGACTACGCTTTCAAGAACTATTAGGCTTAACACCTAATGACTTTGATTTCAATGACAATACGCTCGACATCAATAAGTCATGGGATTATAAACAGCAAAGCGGCTTCGACAAATTAAAAAATGAAGCATCTTATCGTAAAATTACCATAGATCCAAATGTCATGGTTATTTTCAAAGAACTAATCGATGCAATTACTAATCAACGATTACGTAAAATGATTATTTTCCGTAGCCCGCACCACCCTACTGATAGTTTCACCAATGAAGGAACTAATAAAGCACTACGAAAAGTTTTAAATGAATTAGGTATAGACCCTATCACTGTTCATGGGCTACGACATACGCATGCATCTGAACTTTTATATGCTGGTGTGTCCATTCAATACATCTCTAAACGACTTGGTCATAGTGATATTCAAACAACGTTAAATACGTACACGCATATTGTTAAAGAGCTTGAAGCCCAGAACGACGCGGTTACAGTGCAATTATTCACACCTTAAATTTGGTCACTATTTTGGTCACTATTTCATTTTTTTGGTCACTATTTGGTCACTATGCTACGATATTCTAAGTTGTTTTAATGCATTCTCCATAGCATACTGAAAAAACAAAAAAGCCGATAAACGCTGTTATATCAACGTTTATCGACTTTTTCTAAATTTTATGATGCTTTGTAATTGAACAAAGATATGCCTTCTGGGAGAATCGAACTCTCATCTACGGATTACGAGACCGTTGTTCTACCATTAAACTAAGTAGGCAAATAGGTAAATTAGTTATGTAACTTACAACTATTATTATACTCTTTTTTGTACTTTATACAATATTCCTGTCAGAAAAACACACTTCTTGTTTATTTAACTTTTTTCTACTTTAACGCTTTTACTGCTGTTCTATTAAGAAAATTACTTTGTGCACCCTTAATGATGATGAACATACTCATTTTCTTTCACGTATTCACGGAAATTCGCTAAATCTTGCATGCCTGTTGACGTGCCATCGATTGCTTGCTGCAAGCGCTCTAATAATACCGTTTGTAAATTTGGATGATACCCAAAATAAGAGGCTAACTCAATCGAAACGCTTGGATTTGTATCAGAAAATTGCTGCGCCATTAAGGCCATTCGTTCCATTAAGATACCTGTAAATAAGAAATATGGTAACATAATGACTTGTTTTGCACCTTGCGCTAGACAGATTTGCATGCCTTGCTCCACAGTTGGTGTTGTTACACCCATAAAAGCACATTCTACAGTTGAAACAGTCAGCTGTGCTTGTAAAATCGATGCGATGTTATAGAAATCCATTTTAGCATCTTCGTCACTGCTCCCACGACCGATCAATAAAATTGCCGTATCTTTATGAGGAATCGACACATCAAATTGAATTTCTTCTAAACGAGCCTTTAAAATATCAATAATTGCTTGGTGAATACCGATTGTTTGGCCATACGTAAAACGAATTTCTGGGAACTGCGCCTTTGCCTCTTCAATTTCTGCTGGGATATGTAATTTAGAATGCCCGGCATGTAATAAAATAATTGGAATCACATGGATTTCAACCGCTCCCTGTTCAATACACGCTTGAATACCGTCCTCAATATTAGGATTCGCAAATTCTAAAAAGCATGTCTCTACTAATAAATTGGCATCAATCGCTGGCTTCATTTGACGAATAAATGAACGCACTTCTTCATTCCCCGCTTCTAGTCTGCTACCATGCCCAACAAATAATACCGCTGTCTTTTTTGTGGCGCGCTTTTTACGATATTTTTCAATGCCTTTAATATGCCCTTCTTGACGCACGCGTTCGCCATTTACCATTTCATAAATAATCGCCTCACGCGCTACATTACCTTGCACAATACTACGCGCCGTTTGCTCCTGCTGCACAGAATACCAAGTACCTTTTGGATAATCAATTACGACACATTTATCTTTACAACGTCCATTACAGCGTGTCCGTGACGTATGAATAACCTCATCTAATTTTAGTGTACGAATTTCATCACGAATTTGTTGCGTGACATCTTCTGCGCCAGCTCCCATACAAGTAGCTCCGTTACAAATCATTAAATGACGCTCCATTTTCGTTAAATTCCACGTTGTCATGCTAACTCCCCCTCATGTTGTTGATTCCCACACAGAGGATAGAAAGCATAAAAAAAGACACTTTCCCCTATAAAAAGTGCACTAAAAAAACGCAAATAACCTTTGCTTATTCCGCACCTATCCTCGTAGGGTGAATCATCGAAGATTAAATGGTAGGTCTCCTGGCTTCTCTTCAACGTACTTTACACCTTCCCGTTTACACAGTGGTTTTTGTAAAGCACTCCAAGTTACAGTTGCGGGACAGCATCGGTTTTTCACCGATTTCCCTATTAAGCTAAGAATTAGCGCCATTCATCATATTGAATTGCTTTCATTTTAGCATTAAATTTTGAAAAATCAAATAGCTCTATAAA
This sequence comes from Kurthia populi, assembly GCF_042686175.1. Lineage (NCBI taxonomy): Bacteria > Bacillati > Bacillota > Bacilli > Caryophanales > Caryophanaceae > Kurthia > Kurthia populi. Next base: position 27,247 of record NZ_JBHUOR010000019.1, read on the forward strand.
AAAAGAGAGGCTATTCGCCTCCCTCCTGCTGTGCTAATTCAATAGTATGTCGCTTGAAAAAACCGATGCCAAATGCGATAGCTTGCAGGCTAAAGAAAATCATTTCATTGACGAACCAGCCATTTGTATAGCTATTCCATATAGGAAAATTAAAAATAAGCGAACCCTTATCAGCGATACCACCACCAAAGGCAGTCAAATCCGCCTGTACTTGTGTGTATTCTAGATATGTACTAAGTGCCAAAATAACGCATAACACGACGATATAGCTTACAATTTGTTGTCCCTTCGCTTGCGCAAAATAACGGGAGCCAATGACAAAGCTAATGAATAAACTAATCAGTAAAAATGGAATAACAAAGACAAGCGGAATAAATGCTGGATTTATATTTTTTAATGACTCATCCGGCGCTAATGTAAAATAATAGCGCACAACAAAGACACCAAATAATGAGATTGCTAATGAAATATACCACGCTAATTTACTCAAAAAATCACCTTCCATTGTTCATTATAAAAGAACTAGCTGAAAAAAAATAGCGCAAGCACGGCTTTCCTCCGCACTTGCGCTATCATTACATTGTTAATTGCTGCAATGTTTGTAATTGCACAGTTAATCGTATAAAAAGTTCATTTTGCTCGATGGCTTCATTGCGCTCCTTTAGTAGCTTTAAGTAGCTACATAATGCATACGTAAATGCATCGATAAACGCTAACTTCGGCAGCATCGTACGCTTTAACGTTTTTAATGTATCCGGATCAAAATTACGAAACTCCAGGACGCGCCCTAAAAAAATCACATCATAGGATTTTGATGTACTATACGTATGAAAGGTTTGTGGGTCATCTGTATGCAAAGCATTTATTAAAGACTTTGCAATATCCTCTATTAGAATACCATGATTAACATTTGACTCAATCGATAGTTTTCGATTGCCTTCTAGTAGGACATCAAATTGACCACCTCGCCAAAAAAACTGATTAAACTCACCCTTTTCAATAAGTTCATCATCGTGAAACACCGTCCAGATAATACGCATTGTATCCCTCCTATGCTTCATATACGAGCAATGAAGCCGTGAATAATGTTAAAAAGATTAGCTCTACAAACAGCGTAATAAAATCCCATTTCGTTGTACGTAGTTTTCCCATTGGCATCCATAGCACGTACAGACGCCCGATTATAAGCAATGCACATAATGCTAGCATCCAACTGTAGGGATATAGCAAATAGGCATAAAAATAAATACCAAATTTCAAACAAAATTCAACCACAATACGGAGAAAGCGATGTTGTCGTAAAGAGGTGTAAAGTATCCCAAGGAGGGGCTGTTTCACCTGCTCCCCATATAATACCGCCTTGTACCGTTTATACTGAAGCAATCCATCAATGCTTACAATGATGAGCATGATACAATACAAAAATACAAAAAATACCGGTTGTGTCATCGTCATGTAAATCATTCCCATCTATCATTGATTTCATTTATTATACCGAATTTTGCCAAATTTACTATAGCTTCACATAATGTTCGATTTTTCGTTTTCTTGAAGTCTTGTAGTATACTGAAAAAAAGGAATGAATTTGTAGAGGAGCTGTTAAAATGAACTACGTTGTCAATGCCGTTACACAAGATATTCATACCATTACACTCAATGCAAAGGACGGCGCTAATATTGTGCTTACAAACGCTGGAGCTGCTATCGTTGCGCTATGGGTGCCTGATAAAGAGCGCCAATTAGGTAATGTCGTGCTTGGTTATGAAAACATTGAGCAGTATTTAAATAATGATATGGCACTCGGCGCTACAATCGGTCGTCATGCAGGGCGTATTGAGCAAGCACAGATTTGTATAAACGGGGCACAAATTCAGCTACCGGCAAATGAAGGCACTCACCTACTCCATGGTAATTTCAGCTCACTGCTATGGAATTACGAAATTATTGAGCGCGCTGATGATATTTCTGTTGTCTTTACGTTACACTCAGATGCTGGCTCTGATGGCTTCCCTGGAAATGTCGACGTCAATGTGACGATGACATTTAATGAAGCGCATGAACTTCGTATTGACTATGACGCATTAAGCGATGCAAAAACGGTCTTAAATTTAACGAATCATAGCTATTTCAATTTAAGTGGTCATCCTTTTCAACCAATTGGTGACCACTTATTAGAAGTAAAAAGCGATTATTATTTGGAACTCGCCGAAGATTCGATTCCAACCTATGCAAAGGCCACACGTAATTCTTCCTTCGACTTTAGCGAGCCACAACTGCTCGCTCACCTTTTCGATAAAGATGACGTGCAGCTTACACGTGGAGGTGGCTTAGACCATCCCTTTCATTTATTACCGCAGCAGCCACAAATCCGCTTGGTTGAGCCACATGTTGGACGCGTTTTAACTGTTGAAACAAGCTATCCATTTGCGGTTATTTATAGTGGTAATAATATTGATGAAACGGCGATTCTTACAGAGCATTTACAAGCTAAAAAACAAAGTGCGATTTGCTTTGAAACACAGCTCGCTCCCTATTCTCATTTCAAAAAACGCTTTGACGCTGAGCTTGCAGCCAATCAACGCTATCACTACACAACAAATTTCCGCTTCACTACGCTTTAGGAGGCTTATTTATGGATGTTCGTCAACTCACCTATTTTACCGAAGTCGCAAAACAACAAAGTTTTACAAAAGCAGCACATAAACTGCATGTTACACAACCGACGATTTCAAAAATGGTTCGTCAGCTCGAATCTGAACTCGGCACAACATTACTCGATCGTTCGAGTAAACATGTTCAATTAACCGATGCAGGAGATGTTGTATTTGAGCGCGCTATTCAAATTATTCAAATGGTGGATGAAGTCCATTTAGCATTAGAAGATATGGAGCATTTAAAAACGGGTCATTTAACATTAGGCATGCCGCCGCTTATCGGTATTTTATTTTTTCCTCAAATCATGAAGGGCTTCCAACAACTCTTCCCAGATATTTCATTTCAATTAGATGAAATCGGCGCTAACATCGTCAAAGAACGTGTCTTATCTGGTGATTTAGATGGTGGTTTTGTGATGCTACCTGCTCACGATGAAGACTATGATTGTATTCCTTTTGTAAAAAAAGATGTGTACGTCATTGTTCATAATGACCATCCATTAGCAACAAAATCTACTATTTCAATGCGTGATTTAGAAAATGAGCCCCTGCTGCTATTTTCAGAAGACTTTACCTTGCATGACCGTATCATTCAAGAATGTGAAGATTTTGGCTTTGAACCAACGATTGCTTTTGAAAGCTCACAGTGGGAATTTATTAGCCAAATGATTGAACATAATTTAGGTATCGCCTTATTCCCTGAACCATTTGCGCATAAAACCAATCCCAATGTGGTGAAAATGATTCCATTAGAGAAGCCAATTTTATGGGAAATTGCTTTCATTTTAAAAAAAGATCGCTACCGTTCACAGGCAATGCGTGCATTTCTTGACTACGTGAAAAAGAATTCCAATTTGGAATAATGATGATAATAATTATGTATTTTACGAATGTAGCTTTTTGTTATACACTGAATAACGAATTAACAAAGCGCTAGCATATTATTTAAAAAAAGCGCGTTATTTAAAGGTCGTGATTTCGTTGAAAGTCCTTCAAAAAGCACTTCAGATTATCGTTCAAATTATTTTCATTTGGGGATTTTTGCTTATTGGCACATGGCTTAGCGCAGCTCTCCATATCCAGATTCCAGGTAGTATTATTGGTCTCTTATTATTATTTATTTGTTTAAAAGCACATATTATTAAACTGGCCTGGGTGGATGCTGGTGCAAGCTTTTTAACTGGCGAATTATTATTATTTTTCGTCCCTGCCGCAGTTGGTGTTATTCAATATGATGAAATTTTTGGTATCATCGGCATTAAACTAATTGTCGTCATTGTATTAGGGACTGTTGTGGTCATGGCAAGTACTGGTGTCGTTGCAGAACGTTTTGCGAAAGGAGATGTCTCCAAATGATGATTGCAGCTAGTTTAGTCGGTACAATTTTAATTTTTTACGCAAGTAAATGGGTCTATGCCCACTACCAAAAAATATGGCTCTCTCCTCTTCTAATTTGTCCGCTTATTTTAGTAGTCGTTTTGTTAGCAACGCATACTTCCTATGCACAATACAATAGCGGAGCGGATTTATTATCTAAGCTACTAGGTCCTGCTACCGTCGCATTCGCTGTTCCAATGTATAAAAACTATGACTTATTAAAGAAAAATGCACTCGCTATTTTCGCAAGTCTACTCATTGGCTGTGCTGTTGCGATTGTATCTTCACTTGTTTTTGCATTATTAGCAGGTTTAAACAATGAAATGGTCAACAGCCTCGTGCCTCGCTCGATTACAACACCTATCGCGATGGATATTTCCAATCTTATCGGTGGTGAGCCAACAATGACCGCTGTCTTTGTTATTGTAACTGGCTTAACAGGAAGCATTGTCGGACCATTCGTCATTCGAATCTTCCGCTTCCGACGTGCCGCATCAAAGGGCTTACTTCTTGGCATGGGCGCCCATGGTTGTGGTACATCTAAGGCATTTGAATTTGGTGAATTAGAAGGAACCTTTTCATCTCTTGCGATGATTGTGGCTGCACTCGTTAGTATCGTGCTTTCAGAAACCTTTTTCCCGTATTTATCAAAAATTTTATTATCGTAATAAAAAGAAGCAGTCGTTTATTTGAAGCTACTGCTTCTTTTTTATTTGTTATAGACGGTTATTATGAACTTTCTAAAAATTTAAAATAATGTTACGATAGGGACATATTTAGTTGAAGGGAGTTTTTTCACATGTCAGTACCTGTAACACTTACAACTTCACCAAAGCAAAAACCCGCAGCAGATAGTCTTGGTTTCGGTAAATTTTTTACAGACCATATGTTTGTGCTTGATTACTCATCAGCAAAGGGGTGGCATGATGGTCGCATTATTCCATATGAACCCATTTCATTAGATCCTGCAAGTAAAGTCTTCCATTACGGTCAAGCCATTTTTGAAGGGCTAAAAGCATACATAACAGTAGATGGCGAGGCGCTCTTATTCCGTCCAGATCGTAACTTTGCTCGTTTAAACCACTCAGCTGAGCGTCTATGCATCCCTGCAATCGATGAACAACAAGCGCTAGAAGCTCTAAAACAATTAGTCGAAGTAGACCGCGCGTGGATTCCAACTGAAGCCGGTACCTCTCTTTATATCCGCCCATTTATCATCGCAACTGAAGCCGATTTAGGTGTAGATGAATCAACTGAATACAAATTTATCATTATTATGTCACCATCAGGCTCTTATTACGCAGAAGGTATTAATCCTGTTAAAATCATGGTAGAGAAAAAATATGTCCGTGCGGTTGTTGGCGGTACAGGAGAAGCAAAAACAAGCGGCAACTACGCTTCAAGCTTAATTTCATCAAAAGAAGCACATGAACAAGGCTATTCTCAAACACTTTGGCTAGACGGTAAAGAAAATAAATACGTTGAAGAAGTTGGTAGTATGAATATCTTTTTCAAAATCAATGGCACAGTTGTGACACCCGAATTAACGGGCAGTATTTTACCTGGAATTACGCGTGACTCAATGATTCAAGTATTAAAACATAAAAATATTCCAATTGAAGAACGCCACATTGCGATTGATGAAGTTATTGATGCGCATACAAATGGCACATTAGAAGAAGTTTTCGGCACAGGTACAGCTGCTGTTATTTCGCCTGTTGGTCGCTTATTATGGGAAGGTGAAGAGTTAGTTATCAATAATGAAGAAATTGGTGACGTCTCACAATTACTGTACGATACATTAACAGGGATTCAATCTGGTAAAATCAATGATGACTTCAACTGGACAATTCGTTTAACATAATTTGCATACACAAAAGAGGCTGGGACATAAGTAGAAATTCCAGTCTTTAATAGAGAAGGTGATGTCGAATTTGACATCACCTTCTCTATTTTTATGCGCAAATTGGGAATTACCAT
>NZ_JBHUOR010000002.1:0-85907 GCF_042686175.1 Kurthia populi
GCTTGATGTGGCATGACAGACACCTCCTTTTTCGAATAGTATAATAGGAACAGATGTTCTTTTCAACAAATTAGTACTGGCAGAATCATTGGGTTCGCATTCATCCCCTCCCTACTCACTACGTTCCTTGAGGGAGGGGTATTCTGCGAAGAAATGATAAAAAAAGAGGCTAGGGAATTGACTCCCGCATAGCCTCTTTTTAATAGATTGCGAAGTTGAGTATATATACTGTACGAGGGCGCCCTTGTTGGTAGCTCATTTCCTCGCCAGCAACGCGTACATAGTCTTTATCGACGAGCTTTTTCAAAATACGCTCTGTCGTACGACGTGTAACTTGTAAATATTCGGATAAATCATGTGCTGTAAATTGAGTATTTTGTCGTCCTTTATTAAAGGCGATGATTTTCGAAATATTTAGCGGGCTTAGCTGTGTTTCTTTTGCTAGCTTCATAATGGATGGATCTTTTATTTGGAGCGCTAAATTTTCATTTTTCTCTTTTAATGGATTGATTAAATTTTTATGTTCATCAATGATGCAGATGCTATTTTGCTTCGTGTATTGCATCGCGTATAGCGCATTTTGTTCGGCTTCATTAATCGATTGACCATAACCAAAAGCCATCTTCACATCAAAGGGTGCCTGCTTTATAAGTTTTTCGAGCTTTTGATGCTCTAAGGCATGATTTAAATGCCCCATTGTCGTGTAAATCTCGACATGTTCTTTTTCAAAAGGCTGCTGAATGCCATGGACAATCGAAGTAACGGCATCAGCAAACTCGTCGTGTTCATGTGGGGTTTCAAGCATACCAACGACAACTTTTGCTGATTCTGATTTGGTCATACGAGACAGCGCTTTTGTTTCCTCTAAACGATGTAAAATCGATGTGGAGGAATCCAAAATGCACATCGACGGAATATGGGCCTGCTGTAGTTGTTCATAAACGTTGTGACTACTCGTAATCACATAATCAATTTTTTGCTGCTGCCATAATGAAAGATGGGTTTCAAATAATGCTGTATTGTCCATAGCTGTTGTCACTTCATGAATGAAGGGAGTTGCATGTTGATAATCGATATCGGATAATACATTTTCAACGAAGCGACGGTCCATGACATCGATGGATAGACGATATAGGGGAATGGCATGATTGGCAACGACCGCGAGTAATGTATTCGAAACTGAAAATTCATCCTGCTTTAAATAGGTCCAGGGTATTGGCCAATTCTCCAACATTGGTTTACTATAAAGGTAAGGCAGTGTGCCCGTAATAAAAAGCACATCGCACGGCTTGACGCTTTTTAATAAATTAGGCGTTTGTGCGGGATGTTTATAAATATAAAAGTCGAGCTCGATATCAGTTATTTGCTGAGCGAGCTTAGTTAACCGTTCTTTAAATGCACGAGAGCTAATTACAGCTACTTTTACAGCTACTTTCGTAGACATAGTCATCGTTCCTTTTCATTAATATTGTGTTGCTATTTAACGACTATTTAACGACATCTATTTTAACATAACAGGAGTATCTAACATGAAAATTACACAAATTGAAATCTATGCAATTCACTTACCACTAATCGAGCCTTTTATTATTTCGTATGATCGCTATGATACGATGCCATCAATCATCGTCAAAATGACGACGGATACAGGTGTCATCGGCTACGGAGAGTCTGTACCAGATGATCACGTAACAGGCGAATCATGGGAAAGCACGTATGCAGTATTAAAACACCAATTAGCTCCTGCAGTTATTGGTCAAAATCCAATGGAGTTTGAGAAAATTCATGAAGTAATGAATAAAGTCATTCGTGACGTGCCAGCCGCAAAAGCAGCAATCGATATTGCGTGCTTTGATATTGCCGGTAAGACACTGCAAGTACCAGTATATCAATTAATCGGCGGACGATTCCATAAAAAATTCCCAATCACACATGTACTTAGCATTGGTAGTCCCGAAAAAATGGCCAATGAGGCGGCGGAGCATGTTGAGATGGGCTACCGTTCATTCAAAATGAAGGTCGGTACAGAAGTAATGAAAGACGTCGAGCGTATTAAAGCAGTGCGTGAACGTGTCGGTGCCGACATCGCTATTCGTGTAGACGTCAATCAAGGCTGGGTCAATGCCTCAACAACATTACGCGGTTTACGTGCAATGCGCGATTTAGACATCGACTGGTTAGAGCAACCCGTAAAAGCAGATGATATTGACGCGATGGTGGAAATTAAATCAAAAGCAGATGTGTCACTAATGATTGATGAAGGCTTACATGGCGTAAAAGAAATGCGCGAAATTATCGCAAAACGCGCGGCGGATAAAGTAAATATTAAATTAATGAAATGCGGTGGGATTTATCCAGCAATGAAGTTAGCAGTAATGGCTGAGATGGCTGGTATTGAATGCCAAGTTGGTTCAATGGTTGAATCATCCGTTGGTTCAGCGGCTGGCTTCCACGTTGCATTCTCGAAAAAAATTATGACAAGTGTTGAATTAACCGGTCCATTAAAATTCTCAAAAGACATCGGCGACTTGCACTATGAGGTACCATTTATCGAACTAAACGAAAAACCGGGTTTAGGGGTAACAGTCGATGAAGCCATCTTAGAAGAGCTTTGCAAATTCAAAGATGTTGTAAAGGAGGGCTAGTATGGCATTATTTTATGAAGGCATGCTAGGAGAGACGCCTGTCACGATGCAAAAACTAACAATGGCGCATTTAGCAGAACTAGAAATGTTACAGCAAAAAGTGTATGATGCATTACCAGATAAAAATACATTACAGCCACTCTCAACAGCTGAGTTCACAAATATTTTAAGTGGTAATGGCCTGCTAATGGGGGTGTATGCAGAGGGTGAGCTGATTGCCTTTCGTGCATTACTTGACCCACAGGATGACCCCGAGCATTTAGGCGTCGACTGCGGCGTAGCAAAAGAAAAGTTATCACGCGTTTTTTATCAGGAGATTTCAAATGTCTCACCAGACTGGCGTGGCTATGGCTTACAAAAGCTTATGGCGCAGGTCATTATGGAAGCGGCAGATTTGACGCGCTATGACTATGTTTGTGCGACTGTAAAACCATACAATATTCCAAGCTTAAAAGATAAATTTTCACAGGGCTTAGTCGTGAAAGGCTTAAAATTAAAATACGGCGGTAAATTACGTTATATTTTCTTCAAGGATTTAAAAGCGGCATCACCTATTTATCAGGAAGAAAAAACGATTTCAATGAGTGACACCGAAGCACAGCAGACATTATTAAAAGCAGGCTATGTTGGTACAGGATTAATTAAAAATAATGACGATTTTGAGATTGTTTATAAAAAGTAGTGAATAAGGTCTAAAAAAAAGCTAGAATGATAGGAGAAGTGAATAGTTTGAATCAGATTCCGGTGATTATTGATTGTGACCCAGGTGTTGATGACACGATGATGCTGATGCTCGCATTTGCACGACCAGAGCTGGATGTGCGTCTTGTGACAACGGAAGCGGGGAACTTAACGATTGATAAAACGACGTATAATGCACTGAGCTTTTTAACGTATATTAACAAGCATGTAGAAGTGGCACGCGGTTTACCACAGCCATTATTTCGTAAGCAAGAAGTAGCGGAAGATATTCACGGTGAGGGCGGTCTTGGCAATGTGAAATGGGCAGACCCTGCATTTGAAGCGAGTAAACGTCCAGCAATTCAGGCGATGTATGACACACTTATACATTCAACAGAGCCGATAACGATTGTTGCGACTGGGCCACTAACAAACATTGCCGCGCTGCTTATTGCACATCCTGAAGTGAAACCAAATATTAAACAAATTTCATGGATGGGCGGTTCTGCAGTCGGTGGTAATATGTCAACAACGGCTGAGTTTAATGCCTATGTAGACCCACATGCAGCGGAGCTTGTTATGCGTGCCGGTGTGCCGATCATTATGAGTGGCCTTGATGTGACACATAAAGCGTATATTACACGTGATGAAATGGCGCATCTACGTACACTTGGGACACCATTCGCCGAAAAAGTGGCGGATATGATGCAGTTTTATACGTTTACACAAAAGCAGACACCTTTTTATGCACCTGGCTTTGAGGAGCAGATTCGCATTCATGATGTGAGTGCGGTGGCCTGTCTTGTCGCACCTGAGCTGTACCGCGGTGATGATTATTTTGTTGAGGTAGAACTAGAGGGGCGTCTGACACAGGGGGCGACGATTGTTGATTATACGAAGCAATCGGGCAAAGAGCCAAATGTGCATGTGCTACACAGCGTTGACCGCGCGGCATTTATCAAACTATTCTTCGAGGCAGTAACAACGATTGGAAAAACGTTGTAAATACTTTTAGGGGGATTTTAGCGCATGTCAAAGAGAATTGTTGTGGTTGGTAGTATTAATATGGATTTAGTATATGAGGTGCCATCGATTGTGAAGGAAGGTCAAACGATTCAAACGACGGACCATCACCTATTTTTCGGTGGGAAGGGCTCAAATCAGGCGATGACAGCCGCACAATTAGGTGCAGATGTCGCCTTCGTCGGGAGTGTCGGCGAAGATGGTTACGGTCAGCAAGCGATTTTCAATTTAGAAGGACAGCATGTGGATACAACCTATATCCATCAACAGGGCTTAACAGGGCAGGCGATTATTCAGCTCTCACATACGGCAGAAAACTCGATTTTACTTTATCCTGGCGCTAATTTTAATGTAACACCTGCACAAATTGATGAAGCAAGTGACGTCATTGAACGAAGCGATATGCTGTTATTACAATTAGAAATTCCACTACCTGCGATTGAGCGCGCCATCGATATTGCCTATGCGAGCAATACGCAAATTTTCTTAAATCCAGCGCCATCACAGCCATTATCAGATGATATGCTGATGAAAATTGATTATTTAACACCTAACTGTACAGAGCTTGAAAGCTTATCAGGCATTCCGTTTGATGAAGATAATTTGAGCGAAGCCTGTGAAATTTTGATTAATAAAGGAGTCGGCTGCGTTATTGTAACGCTCGGTAAAAAGGGTTCGTATTACTTTACAAGAGACGGACAGCAAGGTTATTTATCATCGAATAAGATGAGACCTGTCGATACAACGGGCGCAGGGGATGCATTTAGTGGCGCATTAGCTGTCGCGCTATTAAACGGGGCTGAACTCGAGGAAGCGATTCATTATGCTTCGGATGTAGCGGGCTATGTTGTCACGCAAAAAGGAGCACAGCCTGAAATTCCATCATCGTATCGTTATCTCGCTCATCAACTATAAACAAGAGACTTTGACATACGTATAACAACCATTCATAGGAGCATAAGAAAAACCGGAATCGCGCTGTGGCGTAGTTCCGGTTTTTTGTTTCGAACGCTAAAAAGGGAAAGGGACGTGTTTTGCCCCAGTCGTTTTTTAGTTCTCGAAAAAGGTTTGATAAATTAAATATAAATTCAAGCAAACGACCAGTGCTGAAATGGCCCAGCCAAGAATCGTCGTAAGTTTATGATTCACTAGAGTAGGCCCCATGATGCGTTTGTTGCTCGTAAACATAACGAGTGGAATGAGGGCAAAGGCAATCCCGAATGATAAAATGACCTGGCTCCAAACGAGTGCCTTTGTAGCATTAATGCCGAAAATAATAATCGCAAGTGGCGGAATCATCGTAATGGTCCGGCGCACGTACAGGCGAATACTTTTTTGAATAAAGCCTTGCATGACGACGTCACCAGCGAGTGTACCGACAGATGAACTTGCAAGACCAGCGATTAATAAGCCGAGACCAAATGAAATGGCGGCAGTTGGGCCTAAAAGCTCGTGGAATGAATTGTAGGCGACATCTAAGTCTTCGATATGAAGGCCGCGTGTATGGAAGGTGGCAGCGGCAATAATAAGCATTGCCATATTGATAGCACCTGCGACAATCATCGCGAAAATAATATCGATTAATTCAAAGCGGAAAACACGTTTTTTCAGCTCCGGTGTTTCTGCTTTTACACGATGCTGTGTCAGCGATGAATGTAAGTAAATCGCGTGTGGCATCACTGTCGCACCAAGAATCCCTGTAGCAAGTAATAATGAATTGACGCCATCAAAGGCAGGGAATAGGCCGCCTACAACGTCACCAACATTTGGATCGGCGATAAATAACTGTACCGCAAATGCGAGCACGACCATAACAACCATTGCTGAAACACCAGCCTCAAAGGCACGTACGCCACGGCGCTGTAACTCTAAAATCGCAAATGAGCCAATCGCGGTAATAATGGCCGCTGGAATCATCGGAATGTTAAATAATAAATATAAACCAAGCGCTGCACCGATAAACTCTGCTAAATCAGTCGCCATAATGACCAATTCAGCTTGAATCCATAGCATGATAGAAGTTTTTTTTGAAAAGTTCTCACGCGCTACTTCGGGTAAGTTTTTGCCAGTCGCAATGCCAAGCTTTGCAGAGAGTGATTGAATAAGCACTGCCATCAAATTAGAGATGACAATAACCCATAGTAATAAATAGCCGTATTCAGAACCTGCAGTAATATTCGTTGCAAAGTTACCAGGATCAATATAGGCAACCGCAGCGATAAAAGCAGGTCCGAGGAATGGCAAAATTCTTTTGAATCCTTTGACGTTCCCATTCAATACAGCTTCAGCAGAAGGACGTTTATAAGGATGGAAAAGTGGAATCTTCATTTGAGCCATTGTAGTTTCCTTCTTCCTTTATTTTTTCTTATAGTACAAAAAGTTTCCTTTGGGAAAATTATAGTTACAGTCTACTGCTAATCTTAAAATTTGTAAAGTCCTACTTTAATGGACAAAATCCACATACCATGAGTCCGGGTACATCCTTTGAAAAGCAACACGTTTTACGAACAGGCACATTGATTAGAGAGGATGGATGCACACCATTTGTATAGCGATGCCAGATAGAATGTTCAGAAATACCTTGCCAGACGTCCTCTGCCTCTAAAATATCAACGATTTCACGTGCGGTATCATGCGTTAATGGATTTTGTAGTAGCGTATGAAAATGCCACAGCATATAGCCGAAAATATTTTCCCAAATAAGAAGCGGAGAAATCGCTGTAATGGCGCGCAGTGCTTTGACAACTGGCAGGCATTGCTCATGTAAAATTGTATGAATGGCCTCGTAGCGCTCATCCTCATCGACGAAATCCCAGTCGTCACTATTAGCCGTCATAGAGAGGGAGCGGCGCCCGTATTCTTCGCGTGCAATAAAACCAATAGCCGAAAAATCGCCTTGCCAAACTTCCTCGTAGGCCGTCATCATATAAAATTGCATGGAAATAAACATGCCGTAGCGCTTTGTAAAGTAAGAAAGTGCTACCGTTTCATTTGTGTTATCACTGAAAACTTGAGCCATTCTCAGCAAATCTAATTTGAAATTCTCATTTAGAACGTCTTCTAAAGAGAAAAGTTTTTGTTCCATTTCATCGGGGTAAATACTGTATGAATGCAGTTGTATCAACTGGTCACGCGATAATGCTGACATAGAAAAATCTCCACCTTTGTAAAAAAATTTAAACTATTTTCTCAAATAGTCTTGACTATTCAATTGAGAAAGATTATCATTATCACATAAAGAAAAACTCCTTCTCTTCAATTGCAACTTTGAGAAGATTCATGATTAGCTACTTTTCTCCAAATCTTAGTTAATCTACGTACTATTCTTAACCCCCCTCAAAAGTTTTGAATAGAACGAACACTCCCGGAACGCTCGGTTTTCGCCAACCATAGCGTTCTTTTTTTTGTGCGTAAAAAGGACGCTTAATGGACCTTCTTTTTCAGTAGCATTGTATGATAACTATGAATAAACATGCCAAGAATAATAACGACAAGACCGATAAGTGCCATTGTCGATGGTAGCGCGACATTTAATAAAATCATTTCACCGATAATAACAAAAATAATTTCAGCAGATTGTGTGGCTTCAACCGCCGCGAGCTTTCCTTGGTCACTACGCACCCGATCGGTCGCAATGAAAAATAATACGGTCGCTACAATGCCCGAGCTGATCGCGACAATAAATGAATTGATGACTTGACTCATTGACGGGAACCCGACTGTCATCAGCGCATAAATCGCCATGACTATCCATGCAGGCATCGATGCAATTGTCATGCCGAGAACACGGCTAAAGGTATCAAGACGTCCATCACAAAGGTCCATCATTTTACGATTGCCGAGTGGGTAAGCAAACGCAGCAATGAGGACAGGGATTAATCCAAGCAGTAAATCTTTAGAGCCGACAGAGGAGATGCTCGGAATTTGAATCAAGACGATACCGACTAAAATAATACAGGAAATGCCGAGTGACGTAACGGGAATCTGTTGCCGCACCCGTTGACCAGTTGCTGTATGTATAAAAAACAGTGGTGCGAGTAGCACCCCGGCAACAATCGTAAACTGCCATGTACCGGATACGAGCCAGCCTGGACCATATGCGGCTGCAAATGTGAGCGGTGCATAAAATAAAACGAAGCCTACAAAGCTCCACAGTAACCACTGTATGGGAGCTTTTTTCATTTCAGTCGTCATCGGTTTTACATTATGCTGCATGGCGACAATGATAAATAAAAAAGGTAGCATAAAGAAATAACGTAGCGATGAACTCCAAAGCCAGCTACCACCATCAAGCTCCATCGCATGATTTAAAATGAACGTCACCGCAAAAAATAATGCGGCGAGTACACCAAGAAGAATTTCAAACATCAACATACTCCTTTCATGAATTAACAGTGGATTAGCATTAGTGTACACAAAAATAATCGACATGTATTGTAAATGTCGAAAAATACAGATAATGATGTGCATAAAAATGAGGCTAGGACATACGTCGGAAACAACCGTTTGAGCATAAGAAAAACCGGAATCGCGCTGTGCGGTTCCGGTTTTTCGTTGCGAACGCTAAAAAAGCAACATGACGTGTTTTGTCCCAGCCTCTCTTTATAGGTTAAGCTTGTGCCTCGTAAAGTTTGATCATTTCAATCATTACTTCCGTTGCTTTAACCATTGTTTCAGCTGACACGTATTCGTATTTACCGTGCATATTTTCGCCGCCAGCGAAAATATTTGGTGTCGGTAAGCCCATATAAGAAAGTTGAGAGCCATCTGTACCACCGCGAATTGGTTTTACGATTGGTGTAATACCTAAATTTGTCATCGCTTTGTGTGCGATATCAACGATATGTTTTACAGGTTCAATTTTGTCGCCCATATTGTAATATTGGTCGCCCATATCAAGTACGACAGCATCAGCGCCATACTCGGCTTTTAACTGCTCAGCAGCTTGTTGTACAAGTGCTTTTTTCGCTTCAAATTGGTCATGGTCGTGGTCACGGATAATATATTCCATTTCCGTTTTTTCGATGGTGCCATTGAATTCCATTAAGTGAATGAAACCATCGCGGCCGTCTGTTAATTCAGGAACCGCATCTTTAGGCATCATTTCTTGGAATTTAATCGCAGCAGTAATTGAGTTTACCATTTTATTTTTAGCTGAACCAGGGTGTACATTTGTACCGAAAGTTGTGACTTTCGCGTACGCTGCATTGAAGCTCTCATATTCTAATTCACCTAGTGGACCACCATCCATTGTATAAGCGAAATCCGCATTAAAGCGTTTGACGTCAAATTTATGTGGGCCACGACCGATTTCCTCATCTGGTGTGAAGCCAACGCGTAGCTCGCCATGTTTGATTTCTGGATGTTGAATTAAATATTCCATTGCTGTCATAATTTCAACGATACCGGCTTTATCATCTGCGCCAAGTAATGTTGTACCGTCTGTTGTGATGAGTGTTTGACCAACATAACCTGCAAGCTCAGGTGACATAGAAGGTGATAGTACGACGTCGTCATTTAATTGTAAATCGCCGCCGTCATAGTTGTCCCAGCGCTTTGGATTCACGTTTGTGCCAGTGAAATCTGTTGCAGTATCAACATGTGCTAAGAAACCGATTGTTGGGATTTCTTTGTCTGTGTTTGCTGGTAGTGTCGCAAATAAATAACCATATTCATCTACAGTTACATCTTGCATGCCAATTTCTTTTAGCTCTGCTTCAAGTAAGTGTAGTAAATCCCATTGTTTTTTCGTTGATGGTGTTGTTTCGCTCGCTGCATTTGATTGCGTATCAACTTTTGCGTAGCGCACTAAGCGTTCAATAACTGTTTCTTTCATTCTTAAAAACCTCCTAATAAATGACGAATGTAGCTTTATGACGTAATTTTACAAAAATAAAGACTATTCTAACGTTATTCTAACACTTTATTTGGCAAACCGAAATAACTTACGATACTTAGGCTAAATAAAAGCGCTGCGCAATAATAAGGCGTCATGATGAGCGCATTTAGGTTACTAAGTGGCGTAATGAAGTTGTTGATGGCAAACAGTAAATTAGCTGAGGCAAAGGACAGTGTTGCGGTAATGATCATCCATTGACGTGTGTGGAAAGAGGCCCAAAGCATCGTTAATGTAATCGCAATGTAGAGGCTAATAACTAGACTAAGCATATAGAGGTGATCTTTCATGATGTTGCCAACGACCCAACCGATAATAATCGCTGCAACCATCACAAGTGCGATGAGCAGGGATTTAGGTGGCGTTTTCCATGGCATCGTGAAAAATGCTCGAAGAAAGTATAGTTGACCGGCGGCGAAAAACATTAAGCTAAACACTAAGTATGGCAGTGTCGCCGTCCCGCAAGTAATCAAAATTAGCGCTACAATAACCGAACGTGAGTAGCTCTCCTGTCGTAGATCATGGAAGCGGTATGCAAGAAGAATGATGAAGAGCATCGGAATAACCTTGAAAATTTGCTTGATGAAATATGCTTCATCAAGCGGCATAAAATGTACAGCATACATTGCCGATGCAATTGCGCCAATGATATAGAAGGTTTTCATAAACATTCCTCCATTCAAAAGCGAATTAGTTGTTTTATTCCCGAAACACCTCTAAAATGAAACTTTTTACATACATATTCCGTATAAAAAGTATCGAGATTTGGGAGGGAACTAAAAATGATTATGACGTTTGTTATTGCAGCAATTTTTGCGGCGATATCCGCCATTTTAATCGTACCTTTGACGGGCAAAACAAAGGAAGGCGATTTTAAATGGGGCTTTAAGGCAGCGTTTTTCGGCGGGGTCTTTGTCCTCGCATTTATCGTGTTCGGACTTATTTTCTACATTACAAAGATTGACCAAAACTGGACAGCACTATGGCCAGCATTTTTCATTCTAGCAATTATCGGTAGTGCATTTTCTGCTGGTCTGGAGCAAAAGGTGAAGTTGGTCGTTGGGGTAGCGAGTGTATTATTT
Organism: Kurthia populi; assembly: GCF_042686175.1. Lineage (NCBI taxonomy): Bacteria > Bacillati > Bacillota > Bacilli > Caryophanales > Caryophanaceae > Kurthia > Kurthia populi. The sequence continues at coordinate 11,328 of NZ_JBHUOR010000002.1, forward strand.
GCAGGCTATATGCTACTTGCGCCAATGCTAAATGCGAATGATAAATATGACTCAGCAAAAATGGCGACGAAAACAGAGCTAAAAGCATTCGATGAAACGAAAACGCCAGCGAGTGTGCCACCAAAATATGCACGTAATAAGATGAAAAAGGCCTTTAGTCAAGTGCCGAATACAAGTTATTATGAGCTAGGCAATTTACAAATTCAAAAGGTAAACGGTGAGTTTGTCTATATTGCGCCAGTCGAGTTCTCAGATTTCTGGAAATGGTTTAAAGGGAATACATCACCAGGTTACTTTATGGTGAGTGCTACGGATTCATCAGCTAATCCGAAATTCGTCAAATCAGAAATGAAGTATGCAGAGTCTGCGTACTTAAATAACAATGTCGAGCGTTATATGCGTCTGCATAATCCAACGAAAATTTTCAACGGCGATGTTCAACTTGAAGTCGATGATGACGGTAAGCCGTACTATATCCGCACATATGGTGAATTTATCTCGGCACGTAACGGCTTTGCGCCAAAAGGGATTGTTATGGTAGATGCGGCGTCAGGGAATATTAAAACGTATGCACTAAAAGACGTACCAGCATTTATTGACGGCGCGGTGTCACCAGAAGCGGTGAGCCTACAAAATAGCTACTTCGGTAAATATGTACATGGTTATTTCAATACGATTTTCGGTAAACGTGACATCAAGCTTCCTTCAGATGAAGGGACAGAAGCAAATGTAAGTCCTGTATTTGATGAAAAAGGGGATATGTATTATTTCACTGATTTCACAAGTCCAAAAGAGGGCGTGGACTCAATGCTTGGCTATTCATTAACGAATGCACGTACAGGCGAGGCCACGTATTATACAGGGAATAAAGACGAAGCGTATATGGATTCAGAAGGTGCGCTTCAAGTAGTTGAGAAGAAATTCGTTGAGAAGAAATGGGAGGGCTCTATGCCACTTCTTTATAACTTCTATGGTGAGGCAAGCTGGCTAGTGCCAGTGCTTGATTCAAATGGCTTCTTACAAAACTACTACATCGTGTCAGCAGCAAATCCTGAGATTGCCGTAACAGGCGCTACACCAAATGAAGCACTGCGTCAGTATAAAACCGTGCTAAGTCGTACTGGCTCATCAAGTACAGTAAATGGTAGCTCATCACAGGAAGAAAAAACAGCGACAGGTAAAGTGGTGCGTGTCTATAAGGAACAAAATGGTGACTTCACGAATGTTTCCTTCTTATTAGACAATGGCGATAACTATATCGTGTCAACGGAAGTTGCACCGCTTGCAGTTTATTTACAGGAAAAAGACAAGGTAGAAGTAACATATATTAATTCTGCAGATGTCTTCCTACCAGTAAAAGAATTAAAAGTGGATGGCTTACTAGAAAAAGAATAAGCAAAAAAGAGGCTTTGACATACGTGTAGCAACCTCTTATGTAAGCATAAAAAAACCGGAATCGCGCTGTGGCGCGGTTCCGGTTTTTCATTGCGAACGCGAAAAAAGGAAAAGACGTGTTTTGTCCGAGTCTCTTTTTTAATGCGCTTATTTCCACGTAAAGCCTTTTGAAGCTAAGAAGTCCTTCATATGTGGACGCTGTTGTTTCACTAAGTAATCTGCCATTTGGCGTGTCCAGTTTTCATTCTTTTGGTTGGCATTACGATTTAAGTAATAGTTATTTAAGTCTTCATCATATTGAGATAAAAGCGCATCATACTTTTCAACATCATAGCCATTTTCGTGGACGATAGCATCGATTGGTAGACGTGGTTTTGAATCATTTGTTTTTGTCGGTGTACCAAGTGTCATCGCAAACATTGGGAACACGTACTCAGGCAGGTTAAATAGCTCGCTAATTTCTGCGGCTCCTGTACGTGCACCACCGATATAGCAAATGCCATAGCCTTCTGATTCAGCGGCTACAACGAAGTTTTGTGCGAATAAGCCAACATCATTGACACCAACTAAAATATTTTCGGCTGTATCTGCCGTAATATCGACACCGTATTTTTGACCAGCGATTTGTAGGCGCTTGAAGTCGACGCAAAATAAGAGTGAGGCGCCAGCAGTTTTGAATTGGAAGTCATTTTTTGAAAGCTCGCCGAGTTTTTGTTTTTTCTCTTCATCGGTCACATAGATGACGCTATAGGCTTGGACGAAATGAGAAGTGGCTGCCATTTGAGCGGTTTCTAACATTTCATATACTTTTTCTTTCGGAATTTCTTCGCCTGTATATTTACGCACCGATGTGTGATTGCGTAATTGTTGTTGTACATCATTCATAAAAAAGCCCCCTATATGTAAGTTTGTAAATCCAGTTTAACTATAACGGATTTTGCCATTTAGTGGCTACCAAAAGCGCTTTGAATTTATGAAAAAAGAGCGCTCATTTTTGAACGCTCTGTTGGTCGGTTTATAATAAGCCAAGCCATTTCCAGTAGGTTGCGCTGAATAATAATATGAGTAAATAACCGGCAATTGTAAGTGGAATCCCTGACTTTAAGAAATCTTTGACTGTAAAGGCGCCTGTACCATAAGCTAGCATATTTTGCGGGGCACTTACTGGTAACAGGAAACCAAAGCTAATAACAAATTGCTGAATTAAGACAAAGCCGATAGCATCTGCAGGGAGTTGAATCGTTGTTGTGAGTGCGATTAAAATTGGAATGAGCGCAGACGATAAGCTCGTTGCACTCGCAAAGCCTAAGTGAATCAAAATATTAAAGGCACTTACTAGCGCAATTGTTGAAAGAATTGGCATATGTTCAAGGCCAAGTGAACCAAATACAGTGGAAGATAACCACTGAGCTCCCTGTGTATCAAGCAGTACAGTACCAAGTGCGATACCGACTGCAAAAACAATAATTGTACCCCATGGAATAAGTGCTTCAACAGACTTCCAGGATTCGAAGACACCGATTTTTGGTGTTAATAATAATGCAATCGCAAAAATTGTGACTGTTGTTGTATCGAATTGATGAAGGCGACCTTCTGTTGACCAGAAAAATAACAGTAGTAGTGAAATGACAATTAGGCGAATTTCAGTAGCTTTTAATTTACCTAATTCATCGAGCTGCTGTCTAATAACATCCTTGCCGCCTTCAATGACATTTGTTTCAGGTTTGATAAGCTTGATCATCACGAAAAATAAAATAACGGACATAATGAGTGAGAACGGAGCGGCATAAAGGAACCATTGACTCCATGACACATCAACATTAAATTCTTTATTAATAAAGCTGAGTGCAACCATGTTTTGTGCGGCAGCGGTTTTAATACCGACATTCCAGATGGATACGGATTGGACGGCTGTAATAACGAGTAATGCGGCAAGTCTACTATTTTTAGCAAGTCCAAATGCAGCAACCATTCCGAGTAAAATAGGTACAACAGCGCCAGCTCGTGCGGTAGCACTTGGCACGAAAAATGCTAAAATAATTGATACTAAAATGGCGCCAAAAACAATGTTTTTTGTTTTAGTACCAACAATATTTAAAATCCATAATGCTAAGCGTTTATGCAGGTTTGTCGCTTGCATCGCTGCTGCTAAAAACAGTGCAGCGGCAACGAGGGCAACAGCAGAATTAGAGAAGCCTCCTAAAATCATTTTTAAGGCACCAGCAGTTGTATACGTAGCAGAAGGGTCTTCAATTGTTGGCGCAAAGCCAAGTGAAATTGCTGTAATCGCAATAATCATTGCGGCGCTAACTGGATAGGATACAGCCTCTGTCACCCATAAAATAACGGCAAATGCGAGGATGGCAAGACTGCGTTGACCAGCAATTGGGACATCGCCGTTATTCGGAAGAAATGTAATGATAATGAGAGCAAGAAACGCTAAAGCAATCCATAATCCTTTTAAATTCTTTTTCTCTTTTTTTTCAGACATAGCATATAACACCTTCCTTTTACTTACAATTATAGGCTGTTTAAGGGATGTAATTTTGTGCAAAAGTTAAAACTTTCGTAACAGCAGTCGTTAACGAGCGAAAGAAGTATGTTTTTTAGCGGATATGTGCATATATTTCTTATAAAGACAGTAAATTTTAAAAAATTAGAAAATTCTGTTGACGCGTATGTGTAAGTTCGTTATACTGATGTACAATCAGATGGAACAAAAAAATCAAATCATATACCTTTATCAAGAGTGGCGGAGGGAATAGGCCCTGCGATGCCCGGCAACCAGTATTTTTACTACGGTGCTAAATCCTACAGATTGAATCGGATCTGAAAGATAAGGGGAGGACTATTGCTTATACAACCCTCTTCTTATGAAGAAGGGTTTTTTATTTTTCCTTCTTTCTCCCGATGTTCCATCGGAAAATTTTAGGAGGAAATGAATATGACAGAATTTCAAAAAGAAACAATCGCAATCCATGGTGGCCAAACGCCAGATCCAGAAACAGGTGCTATCGCAGTACCGATTTATCGTACAACGGCCTATAAGTTTAATGACTCTGAACATGCGCGTAAGTTATTCGCATTAGAGGAGCCGGGAAATATTTATTCTCGTATTATGAATCCAACAGTCGATGTATTTGAAAAGCGTGTCGCACTTCTTGAAGGTGGCACAGCAGCAGTAGCGCTATCATCAGGTATGGCGGCCATTGCGTTCTCGATTTTAAATATTGCGCGTGCGGGGGACCATATCGTTGCAGCTAATAGTCTATATGGTGGTACATATAATTTATTTGCCAACACACTGCCTCGCTACGGCATTACAGCGACCTTTGTAGATGAGCGTCATCCAGCTGAGTTTGAAGCGGCGATTCAGGAAAATACAAAAGCGATTTACGCTGAAACAATTGGGAATCCAAGTCTTACCATTGCTGATTTAGAAGCATTAGCAGACATTGCACATAAACATGATATTCCATTAATTATTGATAATACATTCGCATCACCAATCGGTTCAAATCCAATCGAATTCGGTGCAGACGTAGTTATTCACTCTGCGACAAAATGGATTGGTGGCCATGGTACAACGATTGGTGGCGTTGTTGTCGACGCGGGTAAATTTGATTGGACGCGTGGTAAATTCCCAGATTATACAGAGCCAGATGCTTCATATCATGGGATTCGTTACGGTATTGATGCAGCGAGTGCCGCCTTTGCGACGCGCCTTCGTGTCATTTTATTACGTGATTTCGGTCCGACATTAAGTGCAGATGCTGCATTCAACTTTATTCAAGGTTTAGAGACGATTCATTTACGTGTACCTCGTCACAATGAAAATGCCGCAAAAGTTGCTGCATTTTTAGACGGGCATGACAAGGTAGAATGGGTTCGCTACAACGGTCTTGAAACGAGTGAAAATGCTGCACTTGCAAAAAAATATTTAAAAAATGGTGCCGGCTCCGTATTAACATTTGGTATTAAAGGGGGACGCGAGGCAGGTCGTCAGTTAATCGATACAGTTGAATTATTCTCACATGTCGCAAATGTTGGCGATGCGCGTTCACTAATTATCCACCCCGCATCGACAACACATCAGCAACTAAGCGCAGAAGAATTAATTGCTTCAGGCGTGCCTGAGGAACTTGTGCGTTTATCGATCGGTTTAGAAAACGCCGATGACATTATTGCAGCGCTTGAAAAAGCATTCGCAAGTATTTAAGAAATCAACTCGGCTCATTTGCCACCAACAGAAAAAATGGCTAACTCATTCGTTTGTCCATTGAACACTTTGTGACCGCCTAGAGGAGACAATTGTCCATCGAAGAAAGAATTTTCTTGAAATTATGCACCTTATCGTCTAAACTAAGTATAATTGTTTCTAATGAAGGAACATTTGTACTCTCGGTAAGTACAAAAAGAGCGTTTAGAAGAAAAAGCATTTGGAGGCGAACAAATATGGCATCAGTCAAGGCAGCAATCTTAGGTTTCGGTACGGTTGGACAAGGCATTTACAACATCGTTCATGAACGTCGTGAGCATTTCAAACAAACGTTAGGCGTAGAAATTGAAGTCGCAAAAATTTTAGTGCGTGACGCATCAAAAGTACGTGAAGGTATTGATTCTTCACTATTTACAGAGTCATTTGACGATATTTTAGCGATTCCAGATTTAGAGGTCGTGTTTGAAGGTATTGTAGGTGAGGACCCAGCGTATGGTTACTTAGATCAAGCGATTGAAAAGGGATGTCACGTTATCACAGCGAATAAAGTGATGTTTGCACGATACGGTCAAGAACTACAATTAAAGGCCAAGAAAAAAGGTGTACAAGTAGGCTACGAGGCAACGACGGCGGGCGGCGTGCCTGTTATTAAAACAATGCAAAACCTACTACGCGTCAATGAAGTAAAACAAGTGCAAGGCATTTTAAATGGCACGTCAAACTATATCCTAACGCAAATGCGCGCAGAGGAATTACCGTTTGATGTCGCACTAAAGGCCGCACAAGATTTAGGCTATGCGGAAGCTGATCCACATAATGACGTGTCGGGTGAGGATGCATTCCGTAAGCTCATGATTCTTTGTGCACTAGCATTTGGTGAGCAGCCTGATTGGAATAAAGTAGAGGTTGTAGGTATTGATGGTATTTCATCTGAACAGATAGAAGAGGCAAAAGCACAAGGATTACGCTATCGCCACGTAGCAGATGCGTATCGCGACGAGGCAACGGGTGAAATTATTGCTAAAGTAGGACCACAGCTTGTTGGAGCGGATCATCCGCTATATGCAATTGATGACGTCAATAATGCGGTAACCCTTGATACAAACTATATTGGCACATTAACAATGGTTGGACCGGGTGCAGGTATGTATCCAACAGCTAGTGTCATGATGGAAGATTATGCAGATATGTTAGCGAAGCCTGAAAAAGCAGTATCTTTAGCTTAATACAATAAAAAAGCGTGTGAGAGGGTTTGTCGAATTACCATCTCACATGCTTTTTTAATCTTCATCTTTAATATCAATGTCCTCTGGAATCGGCGTTGCCTTCCAAATGTCGATTTCATGTTTTAATTGTTCAAGTTGTTCAAAATACGTCGTGAATTGTTGGCTATTAATTAAAAATTGTTCGCCATCATAAACAGAACGAATACGACCATGCAGCACATAGCGTATGACTTGTGATTCTGACATATGAATATCTTTTGCCGTTTGTGCTACGGTTTTGTACATATGTGTGCACCTTCTTTTTTATGAGCCATTATAACGAAAAATGAAAAGGCTTGCATTAGATCTTTTATAACGTGTTTTTTACAAATGACAATGGATTTAATGTTAACGTAAGCGTTTTGTCATATAACTGAAATTTTAATCCCGTATACTAGCAGTAAGTAAAAAACGTACGGGAGGGTCCGCTATTCATGTCTATTAAATCACCGACAAAAGGTGCTTTAGTTGGTTCTGTATTTTCGCTCGTTTTGGCTGGTTTCAGTATGCTGTTTTGTTCGCAACAACTCTTTAATTTTACGTCACTACAACACGTTACAAACTTTGTGATGAACTTAATTCCATAAGTAGAACGATAAAGCGCTATTTTCAGTGGATAGAAATAGCGGTCCGAATAAATGAGTAATGTGCTTTACTCAATTGAAAAAAACGACGCTGTGTGTTGATCGCAGTGTCGTTTTTTTTGTTATAGGTCTTGCCAAGCTTTGATAGCACGTACAGAAAAACTAGCCTCATTTGCTAAATGATAATAGCTAACAGCTTTTTTATAGTTTTCTAATGCTTCATACTTTTCAGCTAATACAAGCGCATATTTCTGAACGTTGCGATCGTCCTTGATGGCACTAAAATGCTGAATCGCGTTTTCTAAGCAATACGGTTTAAAATCATCCAGGTCATGAAGCATTGGATAAATATGAAAATGAAAGTGGTAGCTGCGCGCTTCATCTTCTAACCCATGTTTATTAATTAACGCAAGGCCATAATTACACCATTTTGTAATTTGTTCGGTTTGATTAACCTTTGAATATTCTTTTACTAGGGAATGAATTGTAATCAATTGCTTCATTGGGTCCTTTTTGTTTTTTAAGCTTTGGCGATAATAGTGAATTGCACGCTTAGACTCTTGCATACGAGCATATGTGTAGCCGATATTTTGCAGTAACTGACCATAATGATGTTTTTTCGCGAGCTGCACAGCGTAGTCATAGCCGGTATTTAAAAATTTTAAGGCGTATTCATAGTTGCCGAATTGTAGATTGATTAAGCCCAGAAAATTATAGGTCTTTAAAATCTGCTCATGTGCATGATTATTTAAGAAAATATCGAGCGCTTTTCGTGTACGAGAAAAGGCATTACCATGTTCGTACTGACGAAAATGAATTTGCCCTTCAAGTACTAGTAATGTGGCGTACTCTATTTCTTCAATCGTGTCTATATTCATCACTTTAAAGGCTTTAAAAACAGCTGATTTTGCTTCTTCAAATTTATTTTGCTTAAATAGAAACTTAGCATAAATCGCATGGTATAAAAAATTTTGATACGGTGTGAAGTTGTCTTTAATTGCTAAAAGTCCATTAACGAGAGGCTGCACATTCTCGAGAGGCTCTTCTGCAATAATTGAAAAATAACATAAATATAAATTTGTTGTATAAAAGTTTTGTGGATTTTTTAACGAAATTGGTGTGCTGTAAAACGTATTGTACGCAATACGTGCATGTTCTTTTGTTTGAATCGATAAAACAGCATGATAAGCTGTTTGAATATGATGCATAAAGGTCTGTTCATCTATTTCAAATAAGGAATCTTGAATATCAAGGCGTTTAAATAAAGCATTCTTGATTTCTTGTTTTGGAACGACATGATTTTTTTCGATTTTACTAAGATAGGAAGTAGAACAAATCCCTTTTGCAAGCTGTTGTTGTGTCATATGGCGTTTGAGTCGTTGCAATTTGATTTTTTGCCCGATATTCAAATGAAAACCCTTTCTATTTAAATTAGGATGTCCTTATAATAGCGAAAAATGGCGGTTTTTACTATTCGAAAACCTCATTTTTACAAAAAAACATCCTGTAAAAAATAGGATACGACTTTTTAGAGAAAATTAGGGTGCTGAAAAATAAAAAAGCAGCCACAGGAGCAGCTACTTAATTCACTAAATGATGTGAGAATGCATACACAACGGCTTGTGTACGGTCTTGCACCTCGAGTTTAGAGAGGATATTACTAACATGGGTTTTAACTGTTTTTAAGGCGATGAAGAGTTCATCGGCGATTTCCTGATTTGTCATACCACGCGCCATTAATAACAGCACCTCAGATTCACGCTCTGTTAAATCTTCATGTAGTTCACGCTCAGGCTGACGCATACGCTGCATCATTTTCGTTGTAACTTCCGGCTCTAATACCGACGTGCCATCAAATGTTTTTCGAATAGCGTCTGCGATACTTTTCGCGTTGGTCGTTTTTAAGATATAACTAATCGCACCTGCTTCAAGTGCAGGGTATACTTTATCATCATCTAAAAAGCTTGTGACGACCATAATTTTCGCATCGGGCCATTGCTTAATAATTTCAGCCGTTGCCTCAGCGCCCGTCATAATGGGCATCACCATATCCATTAAAATAATATCAGGGCGAGTTTCGAGCGCCTTTTCAACAGCTTGCTTTCCATTTTCTGCCTCAGCGACAACTTCCATATCTGGCTGTGCTTGTAAGTAAGCGGACACGCCAATACGGACCATTTCATGATCATCGGCTAATAATACACGAATCATGTCGTTTCCTCCTGTTCGGTTGGGATTTGAACTTCGATAATCGTGCCTTGATTAGGGACAGAGACGATTTTACATGTCCCGCCAATTTCGATGGTGCGCTCCTCGATATTACGTAAGCCGTACGAGCCACCATGTGTGTCATCATCTAATTCAAAGCCGACACCATTATCTTGCACGCGTAAAATGACGCGTTTATTGCGTTCGACTAATAATAAATCAACCTCGCTTGCTTTTGAGTGTCGTAGTGTATTCGATAACGTTTCCTGCGCGATACGAAAGACATGGTCCTCAGCACCTTTTGGTAATGTTACTTCCTCGATGCGTTCATGAATCGTAAACAGTACCTTTTGACGTAATTCCATTAATAAATCGTTCATGCCTTCTGCAAGTGTTTTTCCTTTTAAGGCAGCAGGGCGTAAATGGAGCAGTAGGGCACGCATTTCGAGCTGTGCCTGCTGCACGATTTTTTCCGTTTGCTGTAGCTGCTTTGCAGAGGTTTCGTTTACATCAATGGTTTCATTAATTGCTGATAACAGCATCGAAGCGGCGAATAACTGCTGGGATACGGAGTCATGTAATTCACGTGCGAGGCGCTGACGTTCTTGAATAACTTGTTCCTCAATCATCGCTTCCTTCGCTTTCGCATCGTCATTAATTAAGCGTTGTAGACTTTTTTTCTGTGTCTGAATTAATTCTGCAAGCTCCACAATTTGTGCGGTTTGTTTGCGTGGTAATACACGTTTTTTCGGTAGTGCCGCGCTATTTCTTAGTAGCTGATCTAGCATTTGCCCGTACGTGTAATCACGCTGCTGCGTGAGTGAAATCGACCAGAATGAAATAAATAAGCTAAGGGCACTAAAGATGATGGCTAGCCATACAGCATACGATAGTTCTAAATATTTCTTTTCGAGTAAAATAAGGAATCCTTGCGGCGTATGCCAAAAGAAAAAGCCAATGAGTACAAAGGTTACTGTAAATAATAGAAGAAACGCGATAAAGCGCATAATGAGTTTTGTCATTTTCGTACAACCTCCAAGTCGCCAAGGAATGTTGAAACGGTAATAATTAATTGCTGCGGTGTATCGATTTTAGCCCCGTCTTGTAGCATAATCGATTCATTAAATAATCGATTGTATTGATTGTCAAAGGCATGAACTTCACCAAATAATGTGTTGAAATGAATGCGTACAGGAATTTCATACGGCACGTAGACGGTTGTTTTACCAAAGCCTTGGCGCACATTAATAAGTGACGTATCCTTCGGTAAAATCGTAGAAGTCGTATCAATAATAATATCGCCTGCCGCATTTTGAATGTGCACATCACGCCATTCATATGATTCCATTGTATTCATTGAATCAAATGCGATAACAGGATTACTCTGCGTATTTGCCGCGCCTTTATAGCTTGAAAAATCAAACTCTACTGGCTCTTTACGCATCATTTTAAAGATGACGTATCCTAAAATGGCGAGGACGATAAGACGCATGCTCCACATGGATATAAGTACGAGCACAATAATACCAGCGCTAATCCAAAAAATCGTGCGTTTCTTTTTCTTCATCGCAAAAATCACGCCAAGTACGCCAAAGAATGCGAAGAAAATATTGCCATTCCCAAATAAAAATCCTTCTACAAACATCAGCATGAGTGCAACAAGAAAGAAAATCGTAAATGTATTTGTGCGCTGTGTCATCGTAAGGTCCCCTCCTTTTTTATGTATAGTAGAAAGCAGAAAAACGCGCAATTGCGCGACTTCCTGCTTTCAAGTGTATAATATTTATTCGCCTTTTTCCAATGTTGGTAATTGTTTTGGTGCTTCATGTTGAAGGGCATTTAGGCGCGCTTCTAATGAGCTTGTTGGATCGACTACCTGTGTAGGTGATTGTAAGTTGTCGATGTAGTAACGCATGTCATCTACTGTTGACACATGTTTCTGTGTTTCAGGATTTAACATCGCGTCCATATGGTAATTTGCGCGGACATTATTTTCATACCCCATTAACTGAAGCTGACGAATTTTCATATCCTCGATTTTATGCTTCATTTGCTCATGTTTTTGTTCAAGCACAATCAATTCATTTGTTGTGTTATGGATTGATTGAGACAGTAATTGCACACGGCTTGTGTAGACAGCTTGCTCTGTTTCTGCGAATGCGATTAAGTCCTGTTCACCAGCCTGTTTTGCAAGTTGTAGTTGTTCTTCACGCTTTGCTAAGATTTCCTGTGCCTCTGTAAGCTGTGTTTCTAAATGCTGCTTAAGTGATACTTGGCGTTCTAAATATTTTTTCGTATCATTCGTTTGTGCTTCTGCTTCGTTAATATATTGATTCAAACGCGCTAATGGATTTTCAGGTGATGCTTCAACTTTGAAATCCGACTCAATCGCGTATTTTAAACGTTGTAATAAATTCATTGTGAGTCCCCCTCATAATCATTATTTTGTTAAGTTGTTCCATTCTTTTTCAAAGTTTTGGAATGGGTCATTTGCGTTTGTTTTTGTGGCTTTTGGTGCTGATTTTTTGCTACCCCAATCGCCTTTTTTATAGACGTAGACAAGTAATGCAATAGCGACTAAGCCAAGTAATCCTGGGAAGTTTGCGATAGTTGATAATGCACCAGCAATAGCTACTAGAGCCCATACGACTTTTGAGAAAGTAGTATCTGATTTAATATAGAAGTGAATTCCTGCGTAAGCGATGGCTGCTGAAAACAAGAGTCCTCCAAGCGGGCCAAGCATTCCTAAAATTGTGATCCCGGCAATGATTCCGAGAAGAGCTAAACCAAATTTTTTCATGTTCATGTGCCTCCTTCGTTATTTGTATCTTTATCATACGTGGATTTCTATTGTTTCTTAACGGTCTACAAATGGATTTTCATCTAGGTCTAGAGGCTGAGTTTGGCTAAGACAGGTGTTTTTTTACATAATCGTAAAAGAAATCTGCTATGAAGTTGTGTTATGATAATCCCACATTCTATGGATAGAAAAAGGAGACATTATGGAGTTTATTGAATTTTTAAAAGCGCTCATCCTTGGCTTCGTTGAAGGGATGACAGAGTTTGCGCCTGTATCATCTACAGGGCATATGATTATTGTGGATGATATGTGGTTAAAAACGAGTGAGTTTTTAGGCGACTCATCTGCCAACACATTTAAAATTGTCATTCAGCTCGGCTCGATTTTGGCCGTTGTTGTCGTGATGTGGAAACGTATCTTAAGTTTGATTGGCTTGTATCATATTGAAGGACAAACCAAATCCAATCATTTCAATTTGATTCACGTCTTAATCGGGATTATTCCTGCAGGCGTTTTAGGTTTATTATTCGAAGATTTCATCGATGAGCATTTGTTTAGCATCGAAACGGTTATCATTGGCTTACTTGTCGGTGCATTTTTAATGATTGCAGCGGATAAGCTAGGACCGAAAGTGCCACGCATTACATCACTGGACCAGCTGAGCTATAAAAATGCCTTCTTTATTGGTCTTGTACAATGTCTATCATTATGGCCAGGCTTTTCACGTTCAGGTTCAACGATTTCTGGTGGTGTACTATTTGGCTTAAATCACAAAACAGCCGCAGACTTCACTTTTATTATGGCGGTGCCAATTATGGCGGGTGCGAGTGGTCTATCACTTATCAAGCACTGGAACGAAATTAATCCAGCTGATATGGGCTTTTATACAGTCGGTTTTATTAGTGCCTTCATATTTGCGTTATTATCAATCAAATTCTTCCTGAAATTGATTGACCGCGTTAAACTTGTGCCGTTTGCCATCTACCGTATTGTGGTGGCGATTATTTTAGCGATTATTGTTTTCTTATAATAGAAGAAACTACAAAGAGGTTCGGATGTCCGAACCTTTTTTTTATGCTTTTTCTCATCGTGTTCTAAGAAATACCTGTTAAAATGAAGAAAAAACACAAGGGGTCGTGAGTCGATGGGTGAGCGTATTTTAATTATTGAGGACGAACAAAAAATTGCACGTGTACTTGAGCTAGAGCTTCAATTTGAAGGCTATGAAACGAGTGTCGCGCATACAGGGACGGATGGCTTAATTTTGTATCGCGAGCAGTCATGGGATTTAATTTTATTAGATATTATGCTGCCAGAGATGAATGGCTTAGATGTATTAAAGCGTATTCGTGCAACGGAATATGACACGCCGGTGTTACTATTGACCGCAAAGGATGCAGTGAGCGATAAAGTGGCAGGGCTTGACCTCGGTGCTAACGATTATATTACAAAGCCCTTTGAAATGGAGGAGCTCCTTGCGAGAATTCGTGTGACGTTACGTTTTCGTAAAAAGGAGGCGCTTGAAGAAGCCGACCCGTATTTATTCACGGCTGGCCAGTTGCGTCTACATACACAAATGCGTGAGGTGACGTGGCAAGGGGAGCCAGTTGAGCTGACAAAGCGTGAATTTGAACTACTAGCCTATTTTATTGCACATCCGAAGCAGGTTTTAACGCGTGAGCAAATTTTAGATGCGGTATGGGGCTATGATTATTACGGGGATACGAATGTGGTCGATGTCTATGTGCGTTATTTACGCCAGAAACTAGAATCCCAACTAATTCAGACCGTACGTGGTGTCGGCTATGTATTGAAGGAGGGGTAGCTTGAAGCTAAGAACAAAAATTCATACGTATACAACAGCCCTCATGCTACTCATGCTCATTTGTACGGATTTAGCTGTTTACTACGTTTATGAAAAGATGACCTATGACAGCGAGGCATCACATGTAATTAAGCGTGGCGAGGATTTGATTACGCTTTTACAAGGAACGGATAATCGCGATGAGGCAACGGAAATGCTACGGGCATATGTGCCGTCAGATGGTGTCGTATCGATTGTACAGCCAGGTAAAAAAAGCTTAACAGTGCAGACAACTTCTGATTTAGAAGATTTTAAACCTACATTTGAAAAAGGTGCTACCTATGCGATTCATTTGGCGGATGATACGCCGTTTATGAGTGCGAGCACACCATTTATTTGGGAGAACGGAGAAATTGCGGAGCTTCAAATGTCACAATCATTAGAGGAGACGGAACGTAATTTATATATGCTGCGACTTGTGTTAACAATTGTGACCGTACTTGCAATGTTGCCAATTTTATTATCGAATATGGCGCTTGCCCGCGTTATTACACAGCCGATTGAGCGTTTGATTCAGACGATGCGCCGAAACAAGCAAACAGGTGAGTTTGAAACATTACCAATCGCTTCTAAAGGGCGTGATGAACTATATGAAATGGGTCATACATTCAATGGCATGATTGCACAAATTGAAGAGAATTATCGCAAGCAGGAGCAATTTTTATCTAATGCATCGCATGAACTACGCACGCCGCTGACGATTATAGAAAGCTATGCAAGCTTATTAAAACGACGTGGTACAGCGAATGAGGAAATTACACAGGAAGCCATTGAGGCCATTGCTGGCGAATCAAAACGCATGAAGGCGATGATGGAACAAATGCTTGCGCTCGCAAAAAATAATGAGCAATCAATTGTCTTTGAAGACGTTGATATAAAGAAAATGCTTGAAGAGATGGCAGATCAGCTGACGCAAGTATATGGTGCGCGCTATAGCGTAAGCGCGGACGAGGCATCATGCATTACAGATGAGACGAAGCTCAAGCAACTCGTATTTATTTTTTTAGATAATGCAAGGCGCTATAGCGAAGGCATGATTGAATTGACGGCGACGCGTGAGCCTACGCATGTGCATATTCAAGTACGTGATTACGGCGAAGGGATTCCGGAAGATAAATTGAAGCAAGTTTTTGAGCGCTTTTATCGTGTGAGCGAGGACCGTAATCGCAAGTCTGGCGGTACAGGACTTGGGCTTGCGATTGCGAAAGATTTAGCAGCGCGATTACATGTGAAGCTTGAAATTGAGAGCACAGTAGGACAAGGAACAACACTACACTGCTATGTGCCATATGAGTAGGAGGGATTGGATGCGTAAAACACTTATGCTAGTTATTTTAGTGTTAGTTGTGGTGAGTGGGAGCGCTTATTTCGTGTGGGCAGAGACCATTAAGCCAGAGCCTTTATCCCATGAGGAGCTAATTGAGCGTATTCAATTAACATATGATGTGAAGCCGAAGTATGTCGCGCAAGAGGATGACCAGGTTATTTTCCGTTTTAAGAAAGATGGCGTGACCTATGACATGACCGTTGATGAGCTTGATGGGCATGTGAATAAGCTAGTGAAAATTGCAGGAAGCTATAGCGCGCCTGAAAAAGAACAGACGACACCGACAACAAAAGTACTAACAGATGAAGAGGCGATTGCGATTGCAAACAAAGAGTTAAAAGGAGAAGTAGATGCATTATCGTATCGTAGCACATCAGATGGCGGCTATTATTTAATTGAAATTGATGGCGACGAAGCGGAAGCAGTATTCCAAATTCATGCATTATCGGGTGAAATTTTATCGATTACATGGGATGAATGATTTTCTCATCAAATTCTAATGTTTCTCACCAAGCACTCTCATTTTTAACCTTTATAGTAAAAAGTAGCAAGAGGCACAATAAACTAGGAGGATGAAAAATGAAAAAAATATTCACAACGACTGTTTTAGCAACAACAATTGGATTATCAGGTATTGTCGGCTATGCCGCAGCAGGACAAGGTGATGCAACGCCAACGACTGCATCAGCGAAAAGTGTTAGCTTTGCAGAAGCAAAAAAAATTGCACTAAAAAAAGTGAATGGTAAAATCATCGAAGCAGACCGTAACGCAGATGATGGTGAATATGAGTTTGATATCCGAAAAGGGAATTATGTCTATGAGGTCGAAGTGAAAAAACGTACCGGCAAAGCCTATATCACTGATAAAGACTATGAGCCAGTGAAAAAAGCGAACATTTCACGTGCAGAAGCGAAAAAAATTGCGCTGAAAAAAGTACCGAATGCGAAAGTCGTAAAAATCGAATTAGATGATGGCAAATATGAAGTAGAACTTGTAAAAGGAAACTACGAGTATGAGCTAGAAATTAGCGCAAAAACAGGAAAAATTTTAGATTATGAGCGTGACGATCGCGATTAATTGCAACCTTCAAAAACAAGCAAAAAAGCTGTGCCGACGAGGTGCGGCTTTTTTTGTGCAATGTATGTCATTTTCTCATGAAACGTTAATGTCGTTCACCAAGTGCTCTCATAGTGACTTTGTATAGTAAAGCTATAGAAAACAAAGGAGCGGATAACTATGAAAAAAGCATTATTTACAACAGCATTAATTGGGACACTCGGAATATCAGGTATTATTGGCTACGCGGCGACAAATGCAGAGCAGCCTGCAGCAAATACAGAGTCAGCGGTCGCAATTTCTAACGACACAGTTACATTAGCAGAGGCGCAAAAGATCGCTTTACAGGAAGTGAAGGGCCAGATGATTAAAAGTGAGCAGGATGATGATGGCTTTGAATTTGATATTCGTGATGGCGATTATGTTTATGAAGTAGAAGTTCAGCAACGTAGTGGCGACGTTGTAAAGGTAGAAAAAGATTATGAGCCCCAAGGTGACGTAACGGTGACAGAAGCAGAAGCAAAAGAAATTGCGCTTTTAAAAGTACCAAATGGCGAAATCGTGAAACTTGAATTAGATCATGATGATGGTCAGGCAAATTATGAAGTAGAAATAGTGAAAGATAACTATGAGCATGAAATTGAAATTAATGCGGTAACTGGTAAAATTGTCGAATACGAGCGTGACACAGAAGAGTAATTGTCAGACAACGTAAATTTGTATAATAGCGCGTAAAATCATATATTCCAAAACGGTATATTCCGATATTAATTGAATTTAACCGAACAGCGAGCAGCTGTTCGGTTTTTTCTGTCATCAAAAAAACACCACGAATTCAGGTGTAAATACTTCAAAAGAATAATTTTTCTAAAATGTTTGGAGAAACTATAGGGCTTTAGTGTGCTTTTTAAATAATTAGGTTTTATACCTTGTTGAAACGGTGAAAAATATGATAGATTAAATACTATGAAAAAACCACAATATATTTGTATGTACTTCTCAAGGAGACACAACATATTGTGTTAGCTCGAAAATAGACATATCCTGATTATTTCCCAAATCGGCCGAATATATTAGGGTTTTTTAAAGAGATAGAATACTAAAGCAAATATGGAATGCTTATAGAAATATCATTCCTAGAATAGCTTGATACAAGATATTGTGTTGAAAAGAATATGAAAATCTAAAAACGAAGAGTATAGGAAATAATGATAGACATTATTTTGCTGTAATTTTGCTCGTTTTTTTATTTTGGATTATAAAGAAGGAGGTGAAGTCTGCTACGACACAGGCAATAGAAATTTATGGCTGTTAATGCGTAGCAGACGTTGAGAATGGTTCAGATGATGACATATGACAGACAATCAATCTTAGCACAGTTAGAAGAAAAATACGGTCGTGAGGAGTTAAGTCCCTTACTACGTAAACATGAGCGTTTTGAAACAAGACACCCAGATGCAGATGATGCAGAATGGACAAAAGCGCTTAGCTTAGATGCTTTAGGCTTTTTAGACGAACAAGAGCCTTACTGGACATTCATTGCAGCACGTCTCCTTATTATGGAAACTTATAAAGAAGCTGCTGAAAAACGTGGCGTGGCAAATCCTGAAGAAGTATACACTAAATTCCCAGAACATATCGAGAAGTTAGTTGAAAAAGGTTTGTACGAAACATTTTTAGTTGAAAAATATACAGCACAAGAACGCGAGCAATTAGCGGCAATGATCGACCGCCATCGCGATGAAATTTTCACATATATTGGCCTAAAAACATTACTTGATCGTTACGTAACATGCGACTTCGATAAAACGCCTTTAGAGCTTCCTCAAGAGCGTTTTATGATTATCGCGATGACTTTAATGCAAGATGAAACAGAAGACCGTTTAACGAAGATTAACGAAGCCTACTGGGCAATGTCAAACCTATATATGACAACTGCAACACCAACATTATCAAATGCTGGTAAAACACATGGTCAATTATCTTCTTGCTTCATCGACACAGTAGATGACAGCCTACAAGGCATTTACGATTCAAACACAGATGTTGCGACACTTTCTAAATTTGGTGGCGGTATCGGTGTTTACATGGGTAAAGTACGTAGCCGTGGATCATCAATTCGTGGATTCAAAGGCGCTTCATCAGGCGTTATTCCTTGGATTAAACAATTAAACAACACAGCCGTATCGGTAGACCAATTAGGTCAACGTCAAGGTGCAATTGCAGTTTATCTTGATGTATGGCACAAAGATATCATGCCATTCCTAGATTTAAAATTAAACAATGGTGACGAACGTATGCGTGCGCACGATATTTTCACAGGTGTTTGCTTACCAGATATTTTCATGGAAACAGTAGAAGAACGCGGCGAGTGGTATTTATTCGATCCACACGAAGTTCGTACAGTAATGGGCTTTGATTTAGAAGATTACTACGATGAAAAACGTGGCGAAGGTTCATTCCGTGATAAATACATGCAATGTGTAGCGAACCCTGATTTAGATCGTACAACAGTAAATGCGATTGATATTATGAAACGTATTATGCGTTCTCAACTTGAAACAGGCGTACCATTCATGTTCTATCGTGATGAAGTAAACCGTCAAAATGCAAACAATCACCAAGGGATGATTTACTCATCAAACCTTTGCACAGAAATTATGCAAAATATGAGTGCAACAACATATGAATCAACAACACTTGAAGATGGCATCATCGTAACACGTCGTAAAGCAGGCGATTTCGTTGTATGTAACTTATCATCAATCAACCTAGGTCGCGCAGTTCCTGCAGATGTTTTAGAGCGTTTAATTCCAATCCAAGTGCGTATGCTTGATAATGTTATCGAATTAAATACAATTCCAGTAGCACAAGCAGAGCTTACAAACTCTCGCTACCGTGGTATCGGTCTTGGCACATTCGGTTGGCATCACCTAATCGCACAAGAAGGCATTGCTTGGGAAACAGATGAAGCAGTTGAATATGCAGACAAGTTATACGAAAAAATTGCGTACTTAACAATCCAAGCGTCTTCTGAACTTGCAGTAGAAAAAGGTAGCTATCCATACTATGAAGGTTCAGACTGGCAATCAGGTGAATACTTCACAAAACATGGTTACACAAATGATGCTAAATGGGATGCACTAAAAGAAACAGTTGCGAAACAAGGTATGCGTAACGGTTACTTAATGGCTGTAGCACCAAACTCATCAACATCAATCATTGCAGGTTCAACTGCAAGTATCGATCCAATCTTCCAAAAATCTTACTCTGAAGAGAAAAAAGATTATAAGATTCCAGTGACTGTTCCAGATTTAAACGAAAAAACAACTTGGTATTATAAATCAGCTTATTTCATCGATCAAAACTGGACAATCAAACAAAACGCTGCACGTGCACGTCATATTGACCAAGGGATTTCATTAAACCTTTACGTGCAAAATACCGTGAAAGCAAAAGACTTACTTGAGCTTCACATCAATGCTTGGGCTTCAGGCATTAAAACAACTTACTATGTGCGTTCAACATCCGTTGAATTATTAGAATGTGAATCTTGCGCAAGCTAATTTCATTATAAAACCAACAAAGGATGCTTATGAAAAGTATCCTTTGTTTTGGGTACATGAAACTATTCATGTACCTTTTTTTGCTTTTTTGTAACCTAAAAGTAATATAATTTTCACAGCTTACGTGTTAATGTTGATAAAAATGTGGTATTATAAACGTAATGAAATAAACGCGAATCTCATACAAGCTATTTGCTGCGTGCAGTGAAATTGTATGAGATTTTAGTTTGAAGAGGAGAGACATTGGCATGACAAAAATCGAACCACGTAAATTAATGGATAAAGAAGCACCTAACCGCTCAACTGCGATTGTAAACGGCCGTTCATCAAATGTTTTAAACTGGGACGACGTGCGTTTCAGCTGGGCTTATCCTAAATACAAAAAAATGCTTGGTAACTTCTGGACACCATTTGAAATTAATATGTCATCTGACGTAAAGCATTTCCCTGGCTTATCAGATGATGAGAAAGAAACATTCAAAAAAGTAATTGGCTTATTAGCTCTTTTAGATAGTATCCAAACAGACTACGCTGGTCGCGTGGCGGACTTCTTAACAGACTCAAGTCTCAATGCGTTAATGATTATCCTTGCGCAACAAGAAGTTATCCACAACCACTCGTATTCATATATTCTTTCAAGCCTTGTATCAAAAGATGAGCAGGATCGTATTTTCGATTACTGGCGCACAGAGCCTGTACTTGATAAACGTAATGAATTCGTTATTAAAGGTTATGAAAAATTCGCCGCAGATCCAACGGTTGAAAACATGTTAGACTCAATCGTCCATGATGTTATTTTAGAAGGTTTATTCTTCTACTCAGGTTTCTCATTCTTCTACCACTTAGCGCGTAACCAAAAAATGGTCGCAACAAGCACAATGATTAACTACATCAACCGCGATGAACAACTACATGTCGATTTATTCGTAAAAATTTACAAAGAATTATTAGAAGAATACCCACAATACGATACGCCAGAGCGCGCTGAATACGTTCAAAATGTATTCCGCGATGCCGCTGCACTTGAAATTGAATGGGCAAACGACGTAATCGGTGAAAAAATCGATGGCTTAGACATTGAAGATGTAGAAGATTATATTTACTTCTACGCAAATGTACGCTGCAGCCAATTAGGCTATGAACGTCCATTTGAAGGCTACCGTAAAAACCCACTAAAATGGATTAAAGCTTATGAGGATGTAGATCTTGGTAAAACAGATTTCTTCGAGCAAAAATCACGCCAATATACAAAAGTAAACGTTCAAGATAACGGTTTTGACGAATTATAATATAGTGTAAAGCACCAGCTGAGGGCCTGCCTCATCTGGTGTTTTTTTGTATGAATCGTGGTATAATTTGGTAAACATGCAAGGAGCTGATAGGATGCAAAAGCCGTTATTATGGGTGACATTTCACTTGCCGCAGGAATTGCTTGAGCCAATTAAATCCTATGTGGATGTGAAGATGTGGCAGGATCCAGAGTTTGATATGCCACAGGATGAGTTTGAAGCAGCAGCGCAGGAAGCAGATATTTTGTGGACAGTCGTTTCAAATCAAGTAACGGCGGATGTTATCAAGCGTGCACCAAAGCTGAAAATGATTGCGAATCTCGCAGTAGGTTATAACAATATTGATACCGAGGCTGCGACAGAAGCAGGAATTATCGTAACCAATACACCGGATGTTTTAGCAGATACAACGGCTGATTTGGCCTTTCTGCTTATGATGATGGCCGCACGTCGTACACTTGAAGGAGCGCGCGCTTTGTATCAGGGACAATGGAAGGGCTGGCAGGTGCTTGGTATGACGGGCATGGATATTCATCATAAAACATTAGGCATTATTGGTATGGGGACGATTGGTGAGCTTGTCGCAAAGCGTGCCACAGGCTTTGATATGAATGTTATTTATCATAATCGCCATGAAAAGCCCAATGCTTACGGTGCACAGTATCGCTCAAAGGAAGATTTATTGCGCGAGGCAGATTTCATTATTGTACTAACACCTCTCACACCGGCAACACGTAATCTAATTACTAAAGAAGAGCTTGCATTAATGAAAAAATCCGCAATGCTCATTAATGTAGCGCGTGGCGGCATCGTCAATGAAGATGATTTATATGAGGCTCTTATTAAAGGGGATATTTTAGCGGCGGCGTCCGATGTTTTTGTAGAGGAGCCAGTCCCAACGAAACATCCGCTGCTGACATTAGCGAACTTTACGGCATTACCGCATTTGGGAAGTGCAACAGTCGAGACGCGTTTAGGTATGGTTAGTCGCAATGTCGAATCACTTCTAGCGTATTTTAATAAGCATTCAATACCATTTAGAGTTGTATAAGGAGGAAGAAGCATGGTTTTAGCAAAAGGGATTACAGGTTTTTGTAAGGAATGTGATGTAACGACAATTGAAGAGAACGACTACAAAGAATTCCGTACGGCATGCTATGATGCAGCGCTACATCCAGAAGTGACACTTGTGAATATCGTCGAATGTGATTATCCATTTACATATCATAAAGCGTTATTTGATATTAATGATGAGCGTATGATTGTGCTTTTAAATAGCTACTATCCATTAGTGGGCTTTGCAAAAGATGATGATCCACTTGATTTTTGTGATATTCCAGAACAACTAACAGCACTTAGTGAGTATTACACACTACTAGATGAGGATACGCTGTTGACATACCCGACAGGTAAAGAACTACAAGCATTAGACGGGGAAGAATTGGTGGCAATTGAGCACTGGAAACCGCGTAATCTAGGCGAAATTATTTTTAATACGTGGGATTAGGCCATAAAAAAGAAGTGGCTTATGTATAAAAACAATCGCTCCTATGAGCATAAGAAAAACCGGAATCGCACTAGGCGCGTTTCCGGTTTTTCGTTGCGAACACTAAAAAGGAAAAATGACGTGTTTTGTTCCAGTCACTTCTTTTTGTTGTAGTTATTTATTAAATAAATCAAATAGACCGCCGATGCCTCCTTCACCACTTGATTGACCGCCACCGCCTTGTGATACAGGTGCAGAGGCGAATACACGACTTGCTAAACGGCTAAATGGCATTGATTGAATCCAGACAGAGCCGGGTCCTTGTAACGTCGCAAGGAATAAACCTTCGCCACCAAATAACGATGTTTTGACACCGCCTGCACGCTCGATATCGTAATTTACGCGGTCCGTCATCGCGACTAAGCAACCTGTATCAATACGTAGACGCTCGCCTGGGCGCAGGTCTTTACGGATAATAGTACCGCCCGCATGAACGAATGCTAGGCCATCACCTTCTAGCTTTTGCATAATAAAGCCCTCACCACCGAAGAAGCCCGCACCTAATTTACGCTGGAACTCAACGCCAACCGACACGCCACGTGCTGCCGCGAGAAAGGCATCCTTTTGACAAATGATTTTACCATTATATTGGCTTAAATCCATTGGAATAATACGACCAGGATAAGGCGCTGCGAATGAGACATGTTGCTTACCATGACCTTGGTTTGTGAATGTAGTAATAAATAGGCTTTCACCAGTAATTAGTCGTTTACCAGCGCCCATTAATTTGCCCATAAAGCCACCAGCACGACTTGCTTGTGAGCCATCCCCAAAAATCGTTTCCATTTGGATGCCATCTTCCATCATCATCATTGCACCTGCTTCGGCAATAGCCGTTTCACCTGGATCTAGCTCAATTTCAACAAATTGCATATCATCGCCGTGGATTTTAAAATCGATTTCATCATTCTTCATATGTGTTCCTCCCGTAAATGCTATTTCATTTATATACGCATTGTGACCGGAAAAGTTTCAAATATAAAAAATCCATCGTTAGATACTTCAAAAAAACTGTATTTTCTGTTAATTTTAAAAAAAGACATTTGGGAGGATTGTGTATGAAATTAGCGCATTATATTGATGGGGCATTTTACATCAATGAAGAGGAAAAATATTTAGACGTTCTAAATCCTGCAACAAGTGACACAATTGCAGAAGTACCGATGGCCACGCTACATACACTAGACTTTGCCATACGCACAGCAGAGCAGGCTCAAAAAGTGTGGGGACAAGTACCAGCGCCAAAACGGGCAGATTATTTACTCGATATTGGTTATAAATTAAAGGAAAAAAAGGAGCAGCTCGCACGTATTTTGACCGAGGAGATGGGAAAGGTCATTGAAGAGGCACGTGGTGAAATTCAAGAAGGCATTGATATGGCCTTTTATATGGCAGGGGAAGGACGCCGTTTACTTGGTGAGACGACACCATCTGAACTGACAGATAAATTTGCGATGAGCGTGCGCACACCAGTTGGCGTCGTAGGATTAATTACACCATGGAATTTCCCGATTGGCGTGCCCTTATTAAAGGCATTCCCTGCGATTGTTAGTGGTAATGCGGTCATTTGGAAGCCGGCCTCTGAAACACCGATGATTGCCTATGAGATGGCGAAAATCTTTGATGAGGTTGGCTTACCAAAAGGTGTTGTGAATATTGTCTTTGGCTCAGGCGGAGACATTGGAACAGAGCTTGTACAAAATCCTCATATTAATGTCATTTCCTTTACGGGCTCTACATCGACGGGACGTAAAGTGGCAGAGCTTGGTGGCTATCATTTGAAAAAAGTGTCACTTGAATTAGGCGGCAAAAATGCAGTTATTGTCATGGATGATGCGGATCTTGATTTAGCAGTAGAAGGCATTGTGTGGAGTGCATTCGGTACGGCTGGTCAGCGCTGTACGGCATGTAGCCGTGTCATTGTGCATGAAGCGGTTGCCGAGCAGCTAGAGCAAAAGCTCATTACAGAAATCGAGAAATTAACAATTGGCAATGGGCTAGATGAGGCGAATAAAGTAGGACCGGTTATTAATATGGAAGCCCTCTATAAAATTCATAGCTATGTTGAGCTTGCGCAGCTAGATGGTGCGAAATTATTAACAGGAGGCCATATTTTAGAGGGTGATGATTTTGATTTGGGCTGCTACTATGCACCAACATTATTTAATCAAGTACGCCCGGATTCTCGTCTAGCACAGGAAGAAATTTTTGGACCAGTCATCGGCTTAATTCAAGTAGCGAATTTAGAAGAGGCAGTCGCCGTTAATAACAGTGTGACATACGGCTTGTCGAGCTCGATTTATACACAGGATGTCAATACGGTATTTCGTGCACAGCGTGATTTAGATACAGGAATCGTCTATGTGAATGCCGGTACGACGGGAGCAGAAGTCCATTTACCGTTTGGCGGCACGAAGGGGACAGGGAATGGTCATCGTGATTCAGGGGCGAGTGCGCTTGAGTTATATACAGAGCTGAAAAGTGTTTATATCGATTTTAGTGGACGATTACAGCGCGCTCAAATTGATTGCTAGTTAGAAAAAAGAGGCTTGAGACAAAACATATCATTTTCTTTTTTAAGACTTCGCAACGAAAAACCGGAACCGCGTCACAGCGCGGTTCCGGTTTTTCGTTGCTTATAGGAGCGACTTTACACGTATGTCAAAGCCGCTTTTTTATTATTTAAGGCTGTGCCTTACCTTCTAGCTGAGAGATGGTCACACATGTATAGCCCTTGCTTTCCAAGTACGTCAAGATACTATCTAATGCATTAGCAGTTGTTGGGTGGATGTCATGCATCAAGATGATGGCACCAGGATATAGATGCTGCTGAACTGCTTGTAGGGTAGAAGCGGCATTACGCGTTTTCCAGTCGAGTGTATCAACGCCCCATAAAACAGTTGGCTGTGATAATTGCTGCTCAAGCCCATGATTACGTGCACCATACGGCGGACGAATCGTTAACGGCTCAATGCCAGTTGCTTTTTTAATTAATGTATTCGAATGCTCAATATTTTTAAGTGCATTTGCGGCCGTCATTTTCGATAAGTTTTCATGTCCATAGGAATGATTGCCAATTTCATGACCACCCGCTACAACTGCCTTCGCAGTATCAGGAGCTTCACTTACAGATTTTCCAAGCATATAAAACGTCGCTTTTGCACGATGTTTTTTAAGTGTCTTTAAAATACGCGGTGTCACATTTTTATTCGGACCATCATCAAATGTAAGTGCCACATATTTTTTACCATGTGTATTTAATGAAAAGACCGGTACATCGTATTTTTGATTTAGACGATCTAATGGAATCGTCACAGATGTTAATTTGTCTGTGAAAGTATGTGGTTGATAATAAATTTTTAAATTGTTGCCATCTAATGAGAAATCGTTGAATTTTGACCAGCTTGGCTCGGTTAATTTATCGATTTTTTTTGCTGAAATCGCTAAGTTTTTATTTTTCTGCTGTAACTTGATACGCACTTCCTTTGACATACGGTTAAGACGGACATCTGTGCTAATGATATCTTGAATCGACACCAATTTTTTCGTATGGCGATCATATGTAAAGGTTTGCGCTGTTGTGATAACAGTACGGTCTTTTTGAAGCTCTTTTTGTTTTATGATAAAGCTTACCTTTTTATTAGACGTTGTCGTATTAACTGATAGGACTAATTTCTTAGCGTCTGATTTTGTGAATGCATCACGTTTTTTGTAAACCTTTTTCTGAATTGCATCGTCTACTTTTTCAACCCCTGTTAAAGGATACATTAGTGTATAGTTCTCCGCACGAGAAACTTCCTTATTGTATAAAATTCCTTTAACTGGGGATTTAAGAGATGTAACGACGACCTTGTTAACTTCTTGTTTTTTTGGTTTTGTGGGCTCTTCGCTAATTTTTTGTACAGCACCAGCGAGATTTTGCCCTGTTTGATTACTATTTAATAGGACAAAGAAACAACCTACTAAAACAATAAGTACGATAAGTAGAGCTAAATTAACTTTCCCTAATTTAGTCTTTGGAAACCATTGCACACTGAACCCTCCTGTAGCTTTTGTACCTTAATTGTACACTATCAAAAATAAAAAACCACAATTAGCCGAAATTAGCTAAAAGTGGTTTTTTTTTATTAAAACAATGGTTCAATTGTTGCGACTTCAGATGGGCGGCCAATATGATATCCTTGGGCCGCATTACATCCATATTCGCTAAGTAATTCCAATTGCTCTTTATTTTCAACGCCCTCTGCAACAACGCGCATATTTAAAGAATGGCCAAATTGAATCATACCATGAATCAATTTTTGTGTTTTCTTTTGATATGTCAGTGTTGAAATGAACGTTTGGTCAATTTTAAATTCTTCAAGTGGTAGAAGCTGCATATAACGGAATGATGCATAACCTGTACCAAAGTCATCGAGTACAAAGCGAATGCCATCTGCTTGTAGTTGTTTCATTTGTGTAATGATAGATGATTCTGCTTCAGCTTCTAATGCGAATTTTTCGGTAATTTCAATTTGTAAAAGAGAAGCAGGGCAGTTTGTGCGCTCTAGCACTTCACGAATTAATTTCACCATATTTTTATCTCGGAACTCACGAACAGATGAGTTGATGCTGACGCGAATCGTGTGTCCGCTGTTTTTCCATGCAACGGCTTGCTCACATGATTTTTCAAGCATAAATGTACCGATGTCATTAATCAGACCCGTTTCCTCTGCAATTGGGATTAAAACATCTGGCGGGATAATACCAAGTTCAGAATCTTCCCAGCGTACAAGGGCCTCAACAGCTTCGATTTTATTTGATTCTAAGTTTAATTGTGGTTGGTATAATACTTTTAAATCCTTTTGATCGAGCGCAATCATTAAGCGTTTTTCAATCATTGCACGCTTGCTAAGTGCTTTATGGTCATCAATTGAAAGGCTAGCGATGGTGCTACCGCCCTCTGTATGAATTTTATCAATAATTGCATGAGATGCTTTTAATAGGTGGTTAAATGTTTGTTGGTCCTCTGGATATTTTGAAATACCCCCACAAATTGTTAGCGGCAGTGCCATGCCATCAATATAAATTGGATGTTGTTTTAAGTACGCTAGGAAGCCTTGGATGAACCATTCGCCAAGCGGTGTTAAAACAGCAAAATCATTAATTGTGATACGGGCCATTACACTATCTTGGAAGTACATTTTCATACGATTTGTAAATTCTTGTAGTAGGATGCTTTCCATTTCTTCATTGTATAACTCTTTTAATGAATAGAATTTATCGATGCTCAAGTAAACGAATGTAAAATGTTGTTTTTGATCAATCATTTCATTGACGATTTGCTCTAAGCGGTAACGATTCATTAAGCCGGTTTCTTGGTCTACATAGGCAATTTTTTCTAAACGCTGTTGTAGTAATTTTTTCTCTGTGATATCTTTTGCTAACACAAGATAATAATCAGGTGTTTTGCCAGAAGTAGTGACAGGGATAG
Source organism: Kurthia populi (assembly GCF_042686175.1). Taxonomy (NCBI): domain Bacteria; kingdom Bacillati; phylum Bacillota; class Bacilli; order Caryophanales; family Caryophanaceae; genus Kurthia; species Kurthia populi. The sequence goes on from NZ_JBHUOR010000002.1 coordinate 39,920, forward strand.
CAATTAGCTCAACCCAATAAGATGTGCCGTCTTTCGTCATTTTTTCTACTTCACCCTGCCAAATCTTGCCGCTATGAATGACATTCCAAATTTCATTTACTTGTTCTGTACCCACATCTGTTTGAGGGAACATTTGCCACAATGTTTTACCTAAAATACGTTTTGGCGTCCATTTACTATATTTTAAGTAAAGTGGGTTGGCAAAGTTAATGAGACCTTCATGGTCAAGAGAGAGAACCATAAATGATTCTTCTAAGCCTGAGCGAAGGCAGCTAAGTTCTGCTACAGCACTTTCTTCTGATGAAAAAGCATTAAGGAAACGAACCATAATAATGCGTTCGTCTCTAATTGTTAATGCTTTTGCAAAAAGAGACATTTGCAGCATTTCTGAATCTTTTGTTAATAATGTGAAATTATTTAGCGTAAGTTCTTTGTGTGAGCGTAAAATAGTAGTAAATTGTTCTTCCGCCTTGTCTTGTTCATCATTAAAAATTGGTGGAAATTTACCTAATACCTCATCTGTACTGTATCCAAATACATTTTCACAATAGGTATTCCATGAAATAATATTTCCTTCATGGTCCAATGTCATCATAGGACTGTGAATGTGATTTAGTATCGGATTAGCATATTGAGAAATATTCTCGACTTCATTCATGTACGCAACGACTCCTTGAAAGTACTTTAATAAGTTCTATTATAAAGAAAAATGAGTTGTAAGTCATTACTAATGAATAGATAATTGGCAATAATCTTTACAAGATAGGGGAAAAAGGGTGAGAATAGAAGGATATTTAAAATTTAAAATAGGATTATTGTCTTTTGTAAAAATAAAAATTAAGGGGTAAAAAGTATTGTATGAATAAACATCTAAAAGGTATTTTGATGGTCTTAATTGGCTCTATGTTATGGGGCGCTACAGGACCAATGATGGAGTGGATTTTACATGAAGGAGCAATAAATGCGTCCTTCATGCTAACAATCCGACTATTACTTGCTGGAATTGCGCTATTATTATTCATTAAGTGGCGTGGTCAAAATGTGACAGCGATTTGGAAAAATAAATATTGGGCTACGTCATTGGTATTATTTAGCTTAATTGGTATGTTAGGCGTACAATATACATTTGTAGCAACCATTAATAGTAGTAATGCAGTGTTTGCAACATTATTACAATTTTTAGCGCCAATTTTTATTATTTTATATGTGTCTTTTGCTAATAAAATGCTACCACCCATTTATCAGGTTTTAGGCATTATCGGGACACTTGTTGGCTTGTTTTTACTACTAACAAATGGGCAGTTAAATGAATTACTCGTAAGTAACAGTGCTTTAATTTGGGGTGTGGCACTTGGCTTCGCTTTCGCATTTTATACGGTGTACCCGGTAAAAATCATGAATGAATGGGGCGTTATGCAAGTGGTTGCGTGGTCGATGATTGTCGGCGGTAGTGTTCTTGGGATTATTTCAGGATTTTGGCAATGGGAGCAGTGGGCAGTGCTCATGCAGCCTCAAATTTTACTAATGATGCTCGGCGTTATTTTCTTTGGTACGATTGCTTTTGTGCTATTTCTCGGAAGCATGACGTATATTACACCTGTTGAAACGAGCGTGTTATCAAGTATGGAGCCGCTAACCGCAACAGCTGTATCGATTGTATGGCTTGGGCGTACGCTTGAGCTTTATCAATTTGTAGGCGTCGTTTTCATGTTATTATTTGTGACATGGTTATCAATAGAAGGAGACCGACAATCACGGAAAAATGCGTTAGAGAAGTAATGATTTACAGGCTTATGGTCAACTTGATGGCGGAGCCTGTTTTTTTGTGAGAAAATACGATTATCGAAATAAATAGAAAGGAAGATTGCGATGAAAAAAATTTTAGCGTATATGGGGCCGTATAAATGGCCAGCAATCATCGCACTCGCGTTCATGCTTGTTGAACTAGCTGTGGAGCTTATTCAACCACTTATCATTGGTAAAATTGTCGATGAAGGCATTATGAAAGGTGACATGACCTATGTAGTGACGTGGGGAAGCATTATGATGGGGCTTGGGTTACTCGCGTTTGCGGCTGGGATTACGAATTCCTTTTTCTCAGCACATGCCGCACAGAGCTTTGCCTATGATTTGCGTATTGCGTTATTTAAAAAAGTGCAGTCACTATCGATGCCTAATTTTTTGAAATTTCCAACATCAGCACTGATTACACGTCTAACAAATGATGTTACGCAAGTGCAGCAGGTATTCTTTATGAGCATGCGCTTTATGCTTCGCGCGCCACTTGTTGTTATTGGCAGTTTGATTTTAGTATTTTTCGTAAATGTGGAGTTAGCGCTTTATCTCGTTGCACCCGTACCATTTTTATTATTATTTTTATGGTATATGGTCAAAAAGGGCGGTCAGAGCTTTGAGCGTGTACAGCGCACGATTGACCGCGTCAATCGCGTCATTCAAGAGAATTTACAAGCAACACGTTTGATTAAAGCGTATATGCGTGGCCTGTACGAATCTTCTCGTTTCGTCAAAATCGCGCAAAAGTTACGTGATAACACGTCGCGTGCACTTCAATTAATGGAGATTGTACAGCCGATTTTACTCGTTGTGATGAATGCGGCGCTACTTATTATTATTTGGTTTGGTGCGGAGCAGATCCAAGCTCGCTCGATGCCAGTCGGGGACCTAGTGGCTGTTATCAACTATGCACTACGCATTACCGGCAACTTTAGTATGTTTTCATTTATTATCGTATTATTTGCACGTGCAAAAGCATCGGCTGATCGTATGGAGGAGGTACTTGCTATTGAACAGGCAACCACTGCGACAACACTTAATCCGACAAAGGAAAATGATGCTGAGGTAACCTTTGAACGTGTAAATTTTTCGTATGTAGAAGGAAAAGAAATTTTAAAAGATATCGATTTTACATTGCGTCCACGCGAGCAAATTGCGATTATGGGGGCGACAGGTTCAGGGAAAAGTACATTGCTACAGCTAATTCCTAGATTATATGATGCAACGGCGGGACAAGTGACGATTGAGGGCGTTCCAATTGCACAGTGGCCAGTAGCAGCATTACGTGAAAAGATTGGCTTCGTACCACAGCGCTCGCTACTTTTTACTGGAACAATTTTTGATAATATCGTGTGGGGCAAAAAGGATGCAACGCCTGAGGAAGTTGAGGAAGCGTGTAAGAAGGCCCAAATTCATGATGCGATTATGGCATTTGACGACGGTTATCAAACACGTGTTGGTCAAAAAGGTGTCAATCTGTCAGGTGGTCAAAAGCAGCGCATTGCGATTGCGCGTGCGCTTATTCGAAAGCCTGCGATTTTACTGTTTGACGATAGTATGAGTGCACTTGATATCCAAACGGAGGAAAAACTCTGGGCTGCGCTTCAGAAGGAGCAGGCGACGATGATTGTCGTAACCCAAAAGGTACATACAGCCCAAGCAACAGACCGCGTTTTCTTAATGGATGACGGAAAGATTGTGGCATCGGGTACGCATGATGAGCTTTCGAAGACATCTCCTTTGTATGCGGCAATTATTGAATCACAACAGGAGGCGAGCGCGCATGTTTAAACCATTTGGCTACGAGCCCATTTTGACGAAGGACATGCTTCAAAAAAAGAAAAAACAGCGCGATAAAGCGTCTAATATGGGCGCTACTTTAAAACGTATTTGGCATTATGTAGATGAACAGCGCGCGTTATTGCTCATTGTATTATTAATGGTAGTCCTTAGCTCAGGGCTACAATTACTAGGCCCGTTTTTAATTGGGCGCTTAATTGATGCGCATATTATTGCGCGTGAGCTTAGTGGTATGGCGACCATTATTGCGGTTATTGCGATTAGCTACATCGTATTGTCTATTACGTTGTTCTTACAAAATTATTGGATGATTGGCATTGCACAGCAAACTGTCTACCGCATGCGTACGGAGCTCTTTAATCAATTTCAAAAGTTACCGATTTCCTTTTTTGATCGTAAGCAGCACGGGGAATTAATGAGCCGCATGACGAATGATATGGACAATGTCAGCTCGACCTTAAATAGTACATTCATTCAAGTGTTTTCAAGTGTCCTAGTGCTGACGGGGACGGTTGTTGTGATGCTGACGTTGAGTCCGCTACTGACGCTCATTACAATGATTATTATTCCGGTGATGTTTATTGCGACGCGCTGGATTACACGTCGTACAGGGCCACTTTTTAAAGGCCAACAGCAGCGTCTTGGTACTTTAAATGGTATGGTCGAGGAGTCAATTTCAGGTCAACTAATTGTCAAAGCCTATTCACAGGAGGAGCGTATGATTGAGGACTTCACTGGGAAGGCGGATGAGCTACGGCATGTTGGCTATTGGGCGAATGTATACTCTGGTGGGATTCCAAAGGTCATGAACTTTTTAAATAATGCGAGCTTCGCGCTTGTTGCAGGTGCCGGTGGGATTTTAGCAGTCAACGGGCATTTATCCGTCGGTACGATTGTTATCTTTACCGAATATGCGCGGCAGTTTACACGTCCACTAAATGATTTAGCGAACCAATTTAACAATGTATTATCTGCGATTGCAGGGGCGGAGCGTGTTTTTGAGATTCTCGATGAAGAAGTCGAAAAAGAGCCGCATGCAAAACCTTTAAAAAAACGCTTGGCAGGACATATCAAATTTGATGATGTGACGTTTCGTTATGATGTGGCAACAGAGAAGCCAACACTTTCGAACATTAGCTTTGATATTCCAGCGGGGAAAACAGCTGCGCTAGTAGGTGCGACAGGCGCTGGGAAAACGACGATTATGCAGCTGATTGCACGATTTTACGATGTAGATGACGGGGAGCTGACAATCGATGGGCGCGCGATTGAGACGATTAGTAGAACGGATTTGCGCGCACAGATGGCCTTTGTGTTACAGGATCCATTTTTATTTGAAGGAACGATTCGAGATAATATTCGCTATGGTCGCTTAGATGCAAGTGATGCAGCAATTGAGCAGGCAGCAAAACAGGCGAATGCACATCAATTTATTGAAAAATTAGAGGGCGGCTATGATCATGTACTAACCGAGGATGGTGGCGACATTAGTCAGGGGCAAAAGCAATTATTGTCGATTGCACGAGCACTCGTGGCAGACCCGGCAATTCTACTTCTCGATGAGGCGACGAGTAGCATTGATACGGTGACCGAAATGGCGATTCAAGAAGCACTCGATCGTCTCATGAAAGGGCGTACGAGCATTGTCATTGCACACCGTTTAAATACCGTGAAAAATGCCGATTTCATTTTCGTTTTAGAGCATGGCAAGCTACTCGAAGGGGGCCCACGCGAGGAATTATTCGCATCCAAAGGGCGCTATTACGATATGGTCATGCAAGGGAAATAGTTCAGAAAAAAAGAAGAGGCTGGGACATACGTATAAAAACAACCGTTCATATGAGCATAAGAAAAACCGGAACTGCGCTGTAGCGCGGTTCCGGTTTTTCGTTGCGAACGCTAAAAAAAGAAAATGACGTGTTTTGTCCCAGCCACTTCTTTTCGTTATAAAACGATAGCTTACACAATAAACAATCGTTTCTTAAAATAGGCTGGTCGATCCGCGCGCAAATTCCCTGTGAAGAACGACGCATATGGTATAAAGCGCATGAAAAGCCATGATATAAGAATCGACGGAATAAAGCTCACGAGCGTATAGCCAACGATGCCATAATCGAAAAAGTTATTAAAAATTTTATCAAATGAAATATGGGCATACATAATAATGAGTGAATGCCGCTCAACGACCTCTAGTACACGCAGGCGAATAAATTTCGTAATAAACTGGAATGTACCAAGTAGTACGATAATGCAGGCGATTGGAATAACGATATCAAGCACAGGATGATTGTAGTGAATAAATTTCATACTAACATGATAATCAAGCGCCCCAATCCAGACAGCGCGCATTGCCCATAGTACGATGCCAAGACTGATTACATAAAGAGCGAGTGGAATGTGCTTTAGTAAATCGCGTGCATAGTAACCAATCGCAAAATAAACAATCGCCATAAGGGCCACATCTAGATTCCACGGCACAAAAATGGCTTGCGAAGCGGCATCTGCTGCGCCGCCTACTATATCAATGACGTAGTGGCTTTCTAGCTGTGCGAGTATGTAGAAGCTAATCAGTACAGTGATTTGCAGCCATCGTTTTAAATAATGGGTCATGAGCATAAAGAGCACATAAACTGTTACAAGTGTTGTGATAAACCAAATAACAGCGTAGCAACCACGTGCAAAGCGTCCACCAATTACGATAGAATAGAAATCATTGAGATAGTAATCCAACGAATCATTTCCGGTTGCGAATGCTAAAATATAGCGTAAAATCGTAATAAGTGACACGAAAAATACGTAAGGAATCATCAATTGCAACATGCGTTTTTTAATCGACTTGCCAATTGCTTGATTTTTTGAAACGGGACGGAAAAACAAGCCGCTCAGTAAAAAGAATGCGGGCATGTGAAACCAATAAATATACGTTAAAATGGGATGGTCCATTTCACCAGGGTAATGGCCGATAACCACGAGAATCATTAAAAATCCTTTGATGGCATCGACCCAAGTTAAACGTTGTGTCATGTATTTGCCTCCAAACCTTATATATTTTATACCCGTGATGTATTTTAGAAAAGTATTTATTTTGATAACAAAAGATTACAAAACAATTTCAAAAACATAATAGAAGGTGGTTCTAACTATGCAGCTTTTCGCAATGAAAGCCTCTTATCCGTTAGATGAACAAACAAAACAAGAAGTAACTGAATTATTAACACGTGCAACAGCACAGGACGACGTAGATTATAGCGTGTTAATGCACGCACCATTTTGGCAAGCAGCCGAGCAACGTGGCTTTTTTGTCTTAGTCTATGATGATGACAAAGATTTATTAATCGGCGCATTAAGTGCGCTTGATTTATTCGGCTTAAATTCGTATGAATGGGCAGCAGTTGTTGACCCAGCATATCGTCGTATAGGTATTGGAGCAGAGCTTGTAGCAGGCTTTAAGCACGGACTATCTGAACGTGAATCAACAGGTGAAATGGCAACAACGTATCCAAGTGAAGCAGCGGAAGGATTCTTAAAAAGTGTGGGCTATGAATACAATTCATCAGAGGCAACACTGAGCACGAAAGCAGCCGAGCAGGCACTTGTCTTCCCAGAGGATGACGATATTCGCCCATATGAGCAAGGGGATTATTTAGCACTTCAACATATGATGGAAGCAGGATTTGGTGACCTAGCTGAAGAAACCGAACAGCTTGTCGCGCAAACAGAAAAAAATGATCATATGCAGCTTGCGATGTATATTGAAGACGGCGTAGCAGTTGGGACGATTTCAACAACTGTACGTGACCACGAGCTATGGGTGACAGCCTTCACTGTAGAGCCAGGCTATCGCCGCTCAGGTATCGGTACGAATTTATTAAAATGGGCACAAAATGAAGCTGTGAAAAATAATCAAACCGAAGTATTATTAGATGTTGAAACAGATAACGACGAAGCACTGAATTTATATAAAAAAGCAGGCTTTCACGTAAAAGGGCAAGTTGATTACTACGTTGTAAAATAACATTAAAAAGAGGCTTTGACATACGTATAAAAACAATCGTTCATATGAGCATAAGAAAAGCCGGAATCGCGCTGTAGCGCGGTTCCGGCTTTTCGTTGCGAACGCTAAAAAGAAAAATGACGTGTTTTGTCCCAGCCTCTTTTTGTTTTATAATAAAAAATCCGTCATTGATTTTCCGATTAAGTGAAGCTCATGCATCGCGCGTGTCGTTGCGACATATAATAATTTACGCTCAAGCGGTGTATCACGGAAGCCTTTGTCATCGCATACAATCATGACGGCATCAAACTCAAGCCCTTTTGATAAATGACTTGGTACAACAAGCAGCGCCTGCTGATCGATTGCGGCGCCCTCATCGAGTAGCTGCGCGTGAATACCGGCAGCTTGTAATTCCTCTGAAAAGCGCTGTGCCTCATCAGTCGTTTTACAAATAAGCGCAACGGATTGATGACGCGATTGGATATCGGTAAATAATTCACCGATTTGCGCAGCATCAAAGGCTTTTTGAGCGTGGAACTGTGGCTCGAGACCATGTCGCACAACAGGCTCAACAAGCGGTAAATCTTCGTCCATTTTCGATAAAATCTTATTCGCTACAGCCATAATTTCAATCGTCGTACGATAGCTTTTTTGTAGGGTCTTGTAGCTTGCACGCGGGAATAAATCACGTACAGGCCCCCAGTCCGTCAGCGAACGGTAGCTATGGATTCCTTGTGCAAGGTCGCCAACCATCGTAAACATATCGGTGTCTAAGCCTTCTTTTAATGCAGCCAGCTGGAAGAGGCTATAATCTTGCACCTCATCAATAAAGACAACGCGAATTTTATGCTCCTCTTTAATGCCTTTGATTTTAGCATGTAGGAAAAACAGCGCCGCAAGGTCTTCATTGGTCCATTTTTCTTTTGTGTGCGCAAGTTGGAATTTTTTACGCTGCGCTTTAGTCCAGTGCGGTGCGACCATTTGCTGTACAGCATCCTCTGTCAAAAAGGCGCGATATAGCTTTTTGACATTATGTTTTGAGAAGCGCTTCATATAGCTAGAAGCAGTCGTTTTGGTTTCTTTTTCAATCGATGGAATGCGACGGTCGCGCTCATCAATCCAACGTGTTACTTCTTTTTTACGGCGCTCGGCATCAAAAATATTGAGCGCCTTACCGATGATGTCATCGTATTTCTTATTTAAAGTATATAAAATTTGTTTTTTCTTTTGGCGTACATGGCTTTGAATCACCGATTTCATTTTTTTAACACGTTCTTCAATTGGCAAATACGCGTAATCCTCAAGGAATAGCTCCTGCAAATGACTAGCACGTAAAATACGGTATTTATCGATGTAAACATCTTCAAATAATACCGCCATTTCCTTCGCCAGTTCATCAACATATTGTTGCATCATATCGCGGTATTCAAGCGAGCCCTTTAGACGCGGAATATTCAGGTCAACTTTACGTTTATTAAGCGCCACAAGTTGTTCTAAATAGTGATTAGGATCCTCTAACTTCAGCTTGAGACCTGTTGCATCACGCACATAATCTGCGAAGGTAGACTGACGAATTTTTCCGACACCAAGCTCTGGTAGAACATCAGCGATATAGTCGATGAATAAATTATTTGGTGCTAAAATCATGAGCTGTGAGGCATTGAAATGTTCACCCATCGTATATAAAAAGTACGAAATACGGTGAAGTGCAATTGTCGTCTTTCCAGATCCGGCAGCACCTTGTACGATAATTGGCTGTTTTAGATGCGCTCGAATAATTTCATTTTGCTCTGCTTGAATCGTCGAGACAATTTCTGTTAAACGCACGTCGGCTTTTCCTGCTAATGCGTCTTGTAGTAATTCATCATTCGTCGTTAAATCAATATCACGTACTTCGAGTAATTTGCCATGCTCAATTTTATATTGGCGCTTTGAAAATAAATGACCGTTCATTTCCTCGCCATTGACGTCATAGGTTACGTCACCTAAACGCCCATCATAATAAACATTCGCAACAGGGGAGCGCCAATCGACGACGACAGGCTCCTGTGTTTCTTTATCAAATAGCGATGTTTTCCCGATGTATAATTTTTCAGCTGCTTCGCCTTCCTTTTGAAAATGAATGCGTGCAAAATAAGGCTTTTGCATAATGGCCTCTAAGCCTTCCTTTTGATTACGTGCCATATCAAAGAAGCGAGCATTCGTTAAAATATTTAAATAGCTCGAGCTTGAATCTAAATATTCTAAGTCAGCCATCGATTTACGAATATTGTCCTGAGCCGTTTCAACGTCACGCGCCGATTCTTCGAGCACATTTGCCATATAGTGTTTGACGTATGCTAAATGACTGCGCTCCTGTTCAAATTCTGGATGCTGCATGAAAAATCCCTCCATCAAAAAGTCATACCCTCTACTATACGCCATTTTTTTCGACAACAAAAGTTTTCGCTAGCTTTGGCGATATGAACCGAGAGAAATGGCTTATCACACGCGAAAGCGTCTTTTGCCTACGACTTATTGTTAATTATGTGACAAGGTATGCCAATAGCCCGGTAAAACATTCGTATTACCATAAAAACCATGCGTAATGCCTCTATTAAATCGGTTCAGTTAATATGAAAAAGCAAATAATTAGTAATCATAAGAATTGAAACAGGCCGTTTTCAACCCGTAGAAGCTTAAAAACGCCCCATTTTCTATGTTTTTGGGTAGTTTTTTTAATTGACCATGCTAGAAAAACCTCGATCTTTTAAATGGCGCTATTTTCCGGCAGAGGCTCAAAATGAACCCAAAAAGGCACAAAATGGGATAAAAATGCCCTATTTTGAGCGACCTCAATTGAAAAGTTATCGTAATTACCGCCAAATTTTTAGTAGTTATCTTGCAAAAGTCTTTATTTAAACAAATGATTAATAACTTCGTATGTATATAGACGGATGGCTGACACTTATTCAAAAATATGTCGTATCCAAAACACGCCAGTTGGGGTTTTCATTCGCAGCTACAAAATAAAAAAGAATCGCTTAGTAGAAATAAGCGATTCTTGTTATTACCATTTAGCGATATGCTCCTCGCATGTGCCAAGTAGCTGTTGAATATGAAAGTAGGCGCCGTTGTCCATTTTGACGCGCCCATTGTAATAACCGACCATTTGATGAACTGCTGACGTCACAAGCTTCGCATCTGATTCGGCGACACGCTCGAAAAATGGGGTGAATGTTAGCTCCACATCTTTTGAAAAACGCGTCTTTACTTTCCATGGCTTCATATAATCGGCAGCATCATAGGCGAATAATACATCCTCATGAATTTTCGTCATATGCCCATCAATGAACAGTGCATTTTCTGTCATACCGGTGCCATCTGTCCATGAACCACCAAGATTTAAGCCAACACGATGGAAGCCCAGTCGTTGGGAGGCCATTCCCCAGTTCCATGTTGCCACGCGCGGCCATATCCCACGCCCGTAGTCGAGAACAGCGAATGATTCGAGTGGCTCAAAGAGATACTTCTTATCACCGAGTTTGACATAGCCAGTAGTTGGTAGGCTATGGTGCTTCGCTGTGAATTGGAAGGTTTTGCGGTTCCATGGAATAACAACATTGAGCGATTCATCGCCCTTTGGATGGCTAATTGTCAGCTCCGCTTCGAGTATATCATCATCAAAATCAGGTACATACACACTTAGCTTCGTTTCATGCTGAGCTGTATGTAAAATATTGATTTTCATTTCACTATTATTGAAGGTGACAGTTTGTAGTACTTCCTCAGACATTTTTACGTGATGACTCAGTGGTGGCAATGTAATTGTTTTTTCGAAAAAGCGCTGTGTTTCATATTCTAGGAAGTAGACAAAGCACACGACCGCATAATCGAGGTGGCTAATCGTCGCTGAAAATAAAATTTCATCGCCAAAGACACACCAATAATTCCACTTTTTCTTACGCATAAAATGACCCTTCAAATTACTTGTAATCAATGGTTGTCGAGCATAGCCGATTGCTTGGGGATTTAAATTCCCTTTTTGGTCGCAAAGCATCGTCGGCTGCAAAAGTTCTTTTTCAGCGTGCTGTGTCAATGTCTAAACATCCTTTCCGTACAAACGTATATAACCTCATTGTAGCAAAAAAATACTAAGGTGTCTTACTGAATTTGGCCCCTAAAATAGAAAAGGAGAATCGCAATTTTTTGCGATTCTCATGTAGTTAAGAAAACAGTCCAGCCCAGAAAAATCGGATGATTTCTTCTGCTCCTTGGCGAGGTGTTTCAAAGAGACGTGTTTCATCATAATCAGTATAACGTCCAACATTCATTAGCGCTAAAAAGGTATGCAAAATAAATGTCACATCTTTTTTAGGAATCGTTCCAAGTAGCATTTCTCGTTCGAATGCATCACGAATCGCTTCATGCATAAATTCCTCCGATGCATGAACACTTTGTTGTTGTGCAGGCGACAAGCTAGGGAAGGCCTCGCGAATAAAATTATTAATATCGACATTTGCTGTGGCATTGGCATACACTTCAAGTAAATTAATTAAGCGTTCTTTAAACGAATAGCGTTCGTCTGCAAGCACACACTCGGTCCTTTTTTTTATGCGACTCATCAGTTGAATAATCGTTTCGGTGAACAGTGCAGCTTTTGAATTGTAATAATAATAAATTGTTGCCTTCGTAACATTCCCAGCTTCTGCTATGCTATCCATTGAGACAGCTTTATAGCCATGAGTCATGAATTCTTTTGATGCAACGATTAGAATTTTTTGTTGCATCGGTATATTTTGCGAATCTTTTTTTGGTCTACCAATTGTTCGCCCAGTTGTCTTTGACATCAAGGGGACCCCTCTTTTCTAAAAATAATTACATAATTATACCATGAAGTGGGAAAAGTTAATTAGTGAACATACTTGAATAATTAACTATCGAGTATATATAATTAGTTAGAAGAAAAAAGGAGGGTTTTTTACATGAAGAAGCATCCATTAGAATTATGGGGCAATTTAGTCGCAAGTAAGAAGGGGCGCTGGCTATCACTTCTATTTTGGATTTTACTTGTAGCAGTAGTGTCATTTAGTTGGCCACAAATTAATAGCATCGATAATGTGTCGAGTGAAAACTTAAAAGACACAGAGATGTCAAAACAAGCTGCAAAAATTGTAGAAGAACAATTCCCGGATGATTCGGGAACGCCATTATTACTTGTGTGGCATCGTGAAGAGGGGCTTACACAAAAGGATTTAGAGAAAGTGCAGGCACTGTATAAAGAATTGGACGAAAATCCAGTGAATGCACAATCACTTGTACCACCACTTCATAAAACACCACCACAAGCGTTATTAGAAAGCGTTTCAGAAAATGGCTCAACGCTTGTGACACCTGTATTTTTTGAAAAGGGCGCGAATACAGAAGCCTTTGAAAAAGGATTAGATGACATCACGAAATTAGTGAAGGATGATGTGTCATTAGAAGGTAAGTATGATGGCAATGATGAACTAAACTTACGTTACACAGGTCCAGTAGCGATTTCAGTAGATGCAACCGGCTTATTTGCGAGTGCCGATGTGAAGTTGATGATTGCGACGGTGCTTTTAGTACTTGTTTTACTTATTTTAATTTACCGTTCGCCATTACTTGCTATCATTCCAATTATTGCGGTAGGTCTTGCTTATGGTGTCATTAGTCCAGCACTTGGCTTTATGGCTGATCATGGTTGGATTGATAAGGATGCACAGGCAGTGTCCATTATGACGGTATTGTTATTTGGTGCCGGCACCGATTATTGTTTATTCCTGATTTCAAAATATCGTGAAATTTTATTAGAGGTTGAGGATAAAGGGAAGGCGATGGCACAGGCTGTTAAAGAGTCAGGTGGCGCTATTTTAATGAGTGCGTTAACAGTAGTTGCGGGTCTTGCAACGCTTGCACTTGCTAACTACGGTACATTTGAGCGCTTCGCTGTACCATTTAGCTTTGGCGTACTAATTATGGGCTTAACAGCATTGCTTGTATTGCCAGCATTACTTGTTATCATTGGTCGTGCTGCGTTTTGGCCATTCGTTCCACGTACAGTAGAAATGGAAGAGGCACGTGCTAAAAAACGTAATAAACCATTTAAACAACATCGTCCACAGCATAAATTTAGTCAAAAAATCGGGAATCTGGTTACAAGTAAACCGATGACCATTATTATTGTGACGGTTATTTTATTAGGTGCGCTTGCTGCATTTGCACCGAAAATTAAATTCACATTTGATATTTTATCATCATTCCCAGAAGACATGACGTCTCGCGAGGGTTACACATTAGTAGAGAAAAACTTCTCTCCAGGTGAGCTTGCGCCAGTACAAATCATCGTCGATACAGATGGCAAGGATATCGATCTCCAAAAAGATTTAGAGAAATTAAACTTTGCTGCGAGCGTTGATGAAAAACGTGTCGGTGAAAAAGACGAGGCGATTCAGCTTTATCAATTGGATTTTAAAGACAATCCATATGCAGCAGAATCATTAGATAATATTCCTAAAATTAAAGACAAAGCCATTGCACTTCTTGAAGATGCAGGAGTAAGTGATGCGAAGGACCGCGTGTGGATTGGCGGCGAAACAGCCTCTCAATACGATGAGATGAAAGTAATTGAGGATGATGAAAAAATCATTATGCCTGTTATTATCGCGTTAATTGCATTGCTATTATTAGTGTACTTGCACTCAATTACCGCAACCCTTTACTTGATTGCAACCGTTATCCTATCGTACTTCTCAGCGCTTGGTCTTGGCTGGATTGTGCTACATTACGGTATGGGCATTGACGCTATTCAAGGCTCGATTCCACTATATACATTCGTATTCTCGGTTGCACTTGGTGTCGATTACAACATCTTTATGGTGTCAGAAGTTTGGCAGCGCCGTAAGCATAAGAATTTAAAAACCGCGGTATCAGAAGGTGTTAAATATACAGGTAGTGTGATTACGTCCGCTGGTTTAATTTTAGCGGGTACATTCGCGGTGCTTGCGACATTACCAATTCAAGTATTAGTTCAATTCGGTATTATTACCGCAATCGGTGTCTTACTTGATACGTTTATCGTTCGACCACTTCTTGTACCAGCACTTACGATGAAATTTGGTCGTGCTGCATTCTGGCCAGGTAAGCTTTGGAAAAAGAAAGTAGATGAATAACGAACGTTGTGGTATCGTTGAATCGAATAGATTTCATAGGAGTGAGTCATTGTGAATAGTCAATCATTATCAGTAAGAGAAGCCATCTTAGAGCGCCGTTCAGTTGGCGTATTTAATAAACAACCTGTAGATGCGCAAGATATTTTAGACATCATCAACGATGCTGTATGGGCACCGAATCATAAAAATCGTCAACCATGGCGCGTTATTCTTGGTATTGGTGAAGGATTACCAAAAGTATTGGACATCATTCGTGATGTGACAATCCCAAATCACGCGCATTTAACGGCAGAGGACATCGAGCATAAAATGACGAAATTCTTATCACCAGGTGCGTATGCATTTGTGGTGGTACCAGAAGATTTACGTCAGCATGAGCGTACAGAGGATTTTGCGGCAGCGAGCTGCTTCATCCAAAACATGATGTTACTTGCATGGGACCGTGGTATCGGTTCAATTTGGAAAAACCCAACATGGTTAGACAGCCCGGAATTCACAGAAGCCATTGGTGCAAAACCAGGTGAACGTGTCATTGCGATGGTTCAACTAGGCTATTTTGACAAAGTTCCTGCGAAGAAAACACGTAAAACAGCAGAAGAAATCGTTACATTCTTCGGCGAATAATCCACAAAAAAGAAGGAATCGCGCAAAAGCGCGATTCCTTCTTTTATTATCATGATTTTTTAATTAAATTTTTTCGATTGATGCAATTTCAGTTAGATAATCAGATACGACACGTAGGCCTTTATCGAAGTTTTCTAAGTGGAAGTGCTCGTTTGGTGCATGGAAGTTTTCAGTTGATAGCGCGAAGCCCATCATGATAACGGGTGCAGCTAAGATTTCATCGAATGTAGAAACGATTGGAATCGAACCACCTGAACGGATGAATGCTGTTTTTTGGTCGTATTGTGTTTCATAAGAATGACCAGCAGCTTGTACATATGGGTGATCAAATGGTGCGATAAATGGTTTCCCTTTATCGAATTCAGTAATTTCGATATCAACGCCTTCTGGTTGATGTTTCGCTACATGCGCACGAAGTAGGGCAACAATTTCATGTGGATCTTGGTTTGGTACAAGACGACATGTGATTTTTGCGCCAGCTTGTGCAGGAAGAACGGTTTTCACACCTTCGCCAGAGAAGCCACCAAATACGCCGTTAATTTCAAGCGTTGGACGAGCCCATGTTTGTTCAAGATATGAGAAACCTTCTTCACCGAATAATGTTTTGACGCCAGCCTCTTCTTTCATTTGCTCTGCATCAAAGCCAAGCTCAGCGTAGGCTGCGCGCTCGTCATCAGAGATAGGTAACACGTTATCGTAGAAGCCTTCAACCGCGATATGACCGTTTTCATCGTGGAATGACGCTAAAATATCCGCTAATACGTGGATTGAGTTATGCACACCACCACCGTACATACCTGAGTGAAGGTCACCTTTTGCTGTACGAACATCGATTTGAATACCAGTTAAGCCACGTAGTGAATACACAACAGCTGGTTTACCAGGTGCATATAAAGAAGTATCTGAAATTAATACAACATCTGCTTTTAAGTAATCTTTGTGGTCTGCGATAAATTGGTCTAAATGAACAGAACCAATTTCTTCTTCCCCTTCGAAAATAACTTTTACGTTTACAGGAAGTTTTTCGTCTGATGCAAGCATAGCCTCTAGCACTTTAACGTGCATAAATACTTGGCCTTTATCATCTGAAGAACCACGAGCATACATGATATTGTCACGAATTTCAGGTTCAAATGGCATGCTGTCCCAAAGCTCAACAGGGTCTACTGGTTGTACGTCATAGTGACCGTATACAAGAACTGTTGGTGCACCTTCAGCGTGTAACCAGTCAGCTGTTACGACAGGATGGCCCGCTGTATCGTGAATAGTCGCATTTTCCATACCAGCAGCTGTTAATAGGTCAGATAAGTGGTTCGCTGCTTTGTACATATCATCTTTATGTTCTGAAAGAGAGCTGATGCTTGGAATGGCTAAAAAAGCTTTCATTTCGTCAAGATGACGTTCGCGATTTTCTGTAAAATATTGATTTAAATTTTCTAATTGAGTCACTGAAAATCCCTCGCTTTATTATTTTCTATTTGCACTACAAATTATATCATAGCAACAATTGGAAGTCTTTTAGCGCGTATAATTTAAGAAAAGTGGTATAACAGAAGTAATACGAGTTGAGGAGGACGGAAAATGGAGTTTGTATTTTTAGCGATACTACTCGCACTGTCGAGCTATTTTGCGGCAGCAGAAACTGCGCTAACGGCAATTAATAAAATGAAAGTAAGATTACGAGCCGCAAACGGGGATGCGCGGTCGATTCAAATGTTAAAAATTATTGAGAAGCCGGACCGTATGATTACGACGGTGTTAATTTTAAATAATGTCGTCAATATTTTACTGCCAACGATTGTGACAATTATCGCGTTAAATCATGGCTGGAAAGTATCGCTCGCAACAGCCATTTTAACGATTGTCCTCATTTTATTTGCGGAAGTGCTACCAAAAACAATGGCAGTGACCTATGCGGAGCCGATGTCCTATTCAAAACCTGTGTTGATGCCAATTTATTATTTAGTAAAAATATGTACACCAGTTGCGATCATTGTACAAGGTTTTACAAATATTTTTATCCGTATTTTGACTCGTGGCAAGGTAACGGAGGCGAAGATGACGAAGGATGAGGTGCGTGCAGTTATCGATATTGCTGAAACATCTGGCGCCTATGATTCAATAGAAGGAAAGCGTTTAAAAGAAGTACTCGATTTTCCTGATAAGGATGTCGAGGACGTGCTTGGTGCGCATCGAACGGAAATTGTCGCACTGCCGGTTACAGCGGACTTTGATGCGGTGCGCGATGTGATTTTAAATAATGGCTACACACGTTACCCGGTGTATGACGGGGATATTGACCATATTGTTGGGCTGTTTTTATCGAAAAAGCTCGTTGAGTGGTCGATTGAGCCGCAGCGTCCGCTCACAGAATTTCTTGATACAGAACCATTATTTGTCGTGGCGAATTTAGATGTAGAAAAAGTGTTTAAACGGATGACGGGAGCTAAAAAGCATTTAGCGATTGTCCTAGATGAATACGGTGGCACATTAGGAATTGTGACGACTGAGGATATGATTGAAGATATGATTGGACAGGAAATTGAGGATGAAACCGACCGTGATAGTCCGCTTATTTACGAGGCAAGCGAATCGGTATTGATTTGTAGTGACCGCATTGAAATCGAGCAGGTGAACAAGTTACTACACGCAGAAATACCATTCGACCATGATATTGTTGGGGGACTAATACTGGAGGAAATGCAGCGCCTGCCACGACCGAATGATGTATTTGAAGCATTTGGCTTAACCTTTACAGTAAATGAAGTAGAGGGCACACATGCGACAAAGGTGACAATCGTGAAAGGTTCATAAGATGAAAAAGGGCTTCTACATAGCGTAGCAGTCTTTTTTTATGCGCTTTTCGGGGTACATTACACGAAAAAGTTCCAAACCTTACATGATTGTAAGGTAAATGAAAGTTAAGTCGATGGAGCGTAAGGTAAAACTTCGCGATAATAAGAATGTAAACAAGAACAACACATAACCTTAACAATACAGCTGGTACACAGCTATAAATAGACAAATAAAACTTTAGGAGGTTTAACGTTATGGAAACTTTACAAACAACTACACTAAATGAAGTATATGAGGAATACAATCGCTACATCTATCATCTTTGCTTAAAACTTACACGCAATAAAGCAGAAGCAGAAGATTTAATGCAAGAAGTTTGGGTGAAAGTCGTACGCTACGAATCATATGTTGCACAAGTTGATCATTTAAAAGCCTGGTTAACAACAATCTGCATGAATACATTCCGCGACCGTTACCGTAAAAATGTACGTCGCAGCAAATACATGATGAACCAACCTGATACACTTGACGTGCCAGTGCTTGATTTAGTTCCAAACGATGACCTATCTACGGAGGAGTTAATCGAAAAGGAAGATGTCGCAAAGGTCGTACAAGCAAAAATCAGCCAATTAGACGGTATTTACAAAAATACATTACTTTACTTTTACGTACACCAACTTTCTTTAATCGAAATCGCTGACATTATGAAAGTATCAATCGGTACAGTAAAATCACGCCTATTCCGCGCGAAAGCACGCCTAAAAGAAATGGTATTATCAGACGAAGCCGCAACATCAGCAATTATGGCTTAACCTAAGTGATGAAAACGCCGTTTAGTGCTGATGGGCGTTTATAGCGCTCGACAAGTGACGACTAGTCGCGACAGAGAGTGCGAAACGACCCGAAGCACTGGCGTTTGAATCCGGATAGAATAAGTGATGAATCGACTCGTTCAGATTCGAAGGGCAAATAAAGCTTCTGACAAGCGGCGACTAGCCGCGTCGGAAGAAGCGATTTGACCCGAGAATCTAGTCGATGAATCCGGATAACGATAAGTGATGAAAACACCGTTTAGTGCCGATGGGCGTTTATAGCGCTCGACAAGTGACGACTAGTCGCGACAGAGAGTGCGAAACGACCCGAGGCACTGGTGTTTGAATCCGGATAAAGAAAAACGCCATTATTCCATAAAATCTACTACTGACCGAGAAGCAGTAGTAGCACAAATTCTTAATACATAGCACGATGTCGTCAACATTGGTGCTACGTCAAAACTCATCAATTTAGCACATAGAACAGCAGCTTTGTCAGAAAGCTGTATTTCGCAATCCTTCTAAGGCTCGATGATTGAAGTGGTCGAGACCCGATTAAGGTTTATATATAGAGAGGCTTTGACATACATGTAAAAGCAATCTCTCCTATGAGCATAAGAAAAACCGGAATCGCACTGTGGTGCGGTTCCGGTTTTTCGTTGCGAACGCTCAAACAGAAAAATGACGTGTTTCGTCCTAGTCTTCTTTTTTACACAAAAAAACGCCACGCAAAAATGCGTGACGTTTATGCATTTCTTCCCACACAAAAAGAAATGCGTCAACATGACTTTTAAGCTTGCAGGCATTTCATAAAAATGACTTGCAAGGTTTTTAATTCATCAGCAGTAAGCATGCCAAACATGCGATTCACAAGTGCCTCGATATGTTCGTATGCTTCCTCTAATAATTGTTTTCCTTCCGCTGTAATCTCTAGTTGAGAAGCGCGGCGGTCGGATTGATTTTGCGTTTTTTTAATGTATTCAGCCTTTAATAGCTTACTTGTCAGGACAGTTACGCCACCAGTAGTTACATGTAACGTCTCTGCCAAATCGGAAGGGCGTAGCGGACCTTTAGAATCGAGTAGATCCAATAATAAAATATGCGTTTTAGATAACCCCAGATTATTATGGCTATTCCATTCATTTGCCCATTTACGTTCGATTGCAGCCGCTACTTCAAAAAGCGCTGTGATGCCGTTATTATGGCGATCTATCACTTTAATCATCTCCAAATTTTCTGACGTCTAGTAATCGTTCGCAAGGCGTTGCATTTCAAATAATTCGTAAGCACGTACTTTACGAGGGATGAAACGACGGATATCCATTTCGTTGTAGCCAACTTGCAGACGTTTTGCATCTACAAGAATAGGACTACGCAGCATTTTTGGATGTTCTTTTACGATGCTATATAACTCTTGAATCGATAATGCGTTAATATCGCAGTTCAGGTTTTTATAGTCTTTTGAGTTTGTTGAAATGATTTCATCTGTGCCATCTTCTGTCATGCTCAAAATTGTTTTGAACTCAGATAATGATAGTGGATCCGATGTAATACGCTTTTCAGTGTATTCAATCCCGTTGTCACGTAACCATTGTAAGGCTTTTTTAGATGATGTGCAGCTTGTTTGTGTGTAAATTGTAACAGTCATGTAAATTCCTACTTTCGTTCGTTTAGTATACATATATCTTATCAGTAAGATATTGATAAGTCAAATTGAAAATTGTGAATAAAAGATGAATATTCGTGGTAAAAAGAGAATATTTATCGTAAATACAGGTTTAAAACGCTGTATTCATAAATAGGACGTATTTAAATGGTACAGGTTGCAACCGTACCTCTTTATCAGAAAATACGTACAAATACCGTCATGACGGTATTCATCAGACTATACCAATTTTGAAAGCGTTTTCTTTCACAAAATGGACAAAAAAATACGATCAAAGAATCGGAAATTTCTTTGGTCGTATTTCTTTTAATGAATATCTTGTTTCTTAAAGTTACCGCCACTAATTTCCGACATATTACTAAATGCGAGGAATGCCGTGGGGTCGATTTCTTTTACAATCGATTTAAGTTTTGCTTCTTCTAAACGGCTAATGACACAGAAAATCACTTGTTTTTCGTCATTTGTGTAGCCACCACGGCCGTTTAAGTAGGTCACGCCACGACCTAAGCGGAACATAATTTTTTCGCCGAGTAGGTCCGGTTTGTCGCTAATAATCCAAATTGATTTCGTTTGATTAAAGCCTTCCGATACGAGGTCAATCGTTTTAAATGCAATAAAATAGGCGATAAGTGAATACATCGCGCGGTCGAGTCCGAATACAAAACTCGCGCTACCTAAAATAAATAAGTTCATGAATAAAATGATTTGACCAACTGAAAATGGAGATTTTTTATTGAACATAATGGCGAGCGTCTCACTGCCATCTAAGCAACCGCCTGAGCGAATCGCAATGCCGACACCAATACCAAGCATAATGCCGCCGAGTACCGTTGCGAGTAGCGTATCATTTGTGAATGCGCCGTGATGTGGAATGAATGTAGTAGCAAGCGATAAAATGAGGATGCCGTACGTTACAGAAATGGCAAAGCTTTTACCGATTTGTTTGTAGCCAAAATAAAGAAATGGCAAGTTTAAAATGAATAAAAAGAGGCCAAGTGAGAGGCCGGTCATGTGTGAAATCATCATGGCAATACCGGTTACGCCGCCATCGATGAGTTGATTGGGGATTAAAACATTTTCAAGTGCAATCGCCATAATAAGTGCTCCCGCGGTAATGCCTAAGAAGTTTAATGCGATTTTTTTGAGCCCAGCTGTGCGTCTGGGCGCTGTACTGTCTGCTATATCATTTGTCAAAATAAAACACCGTCCTTATGTACTAGTCTACGCTCATTTTCCATCTGATGCCACTTGTATCCATAAAAAAAGAGAATTACCACAAGGGTAATTCTCAAAAAAATTATTGGTGGCCAGTAGAGAACCATTCTGCAACATCCCATACTTTTGTTACAAGACCTTCGTAAAATTCAGGCTCATGTGATACGAGAACGATTGTGCCTTTATATTCTTTCATTGCACGTTTTAGCTCTTCTTTTGCATCGATATCTAAGTGGTTTGTTGGTTCATCAAATAGCATCCAGTTTGACTCATCCATCATCAATTTACAAATACGAACTTTCGCTTGTTCGCCACCTGATAATTGGCTCATTGGTCGGTTGATGTGCTCACTTTTTAGACCAGTTTTTGCTAGTAATGAACGAACCGTACCTTGTGTCAGGCTAGGATACGCATTCCAGATAACGTCGATTGGTGTTTCTTTTCCGGCTTTTACCTCTTGTTCGAAGTAAGAAGGGAATAGGAAGTCACCACGCTCAACTTTCCCATCGAGTGCAGGGATTTTGCCAAGCATTGTTTTTAGTAAGGTTGATTTACCAACACCATTCATCCCAACAAGCGCGATTTTTTCGCCACGTTCGATTTCGAATGTAAGTGGTGGAAGTAGTGGTTTGTCATAACCAATCACTAAATCTTTTGCTTCGACGACATAGCGGCTTGAGCTACGCGATTCTTCGAAACGGAATGTCGGTTTTGACGCCGTTTCTGGACGATCGATGATTTCCATACGATCCAATTGTTTTTGACGAGATTTGGCACGACCTGTTGTGGAGAAACGCGCCTTATTTTTTTGGATAAAGGTTTCTTGTTGCTTGATGAATTCTTGTTGTTTTTCATAGGCGTCGATATGTTGACGTTTATTGATTTCTGCAAGCTCTAAGAATTTTTCATAAGATGCTGTATAGCGTGTTAATTTAGAGAATTCTAGGTGGAAAATAACGCCTACTACATCATTCATGAATTCCACATCATGTGAAATTAATAAGAATGCATGTGGGTAATCTTTTAAATACGTACGTAACCAATCGATATGCTCTTCATCTAAATAGTTGGTTGGTTCATCTAGTAATAATACTTTTGGTTTTTCAAGTAAAAGCTTCGCAAGTAAAAGCTTTGTGCGTTGACCACCTGATAGGGCAGCGACGTCACGGTCAAGACCAATTGCATCTAAGCCAAGACCACGTGCTACTTCTTCTACTTTCATATCAAGTGTGTAGAAGTCGCCCGCTTCAAGCATATCTTGTACTTCTGCCATATCTTCTAGTAATTGCTCTAATTCTTCTGGTGTTGCATCGCCCATTTTTTCAGCGATTGTATTTAGCTCTTGCTCTTTTTCAAATAGGATAGCGAATGCGTCGTTTAATGTGTCACGAATCGTTTTTCCTGGTGTTAATACGGTATGTTGGTCAAGGTAGCCATAATGTGTTTTTGGTAGCCATTCTACGCGTCCTGTATCATGGACAGCTTGACCTGTGATGATGCTCATTAATGTTGATTTACCAACGCCGTTTGCGCCGACAAGACCCACGTGCTCGCCTTCGACAATGCGGAATGATACGTCTTTGAATAATGTACGGTCCCCGAATGAGTGACCAAGTTTATCTACTGTTAAAATTGCCATGTTGCTACTATTTCCTCCTATTATATGCAAAACAAAACTCCGAAACGCCGAAGCATTTTGGAGCTTTGTTAACGTGAAATTTATTGTAATTCTTGAAGCTGTTTGTTTAGTAATGCTAATTCATTTTCCATATCTGTCAGGCGTTGCTCAGCTTTTTCTAGTTGCTCATGATGCCCCGTTGATTCGATTTTTTCGATATCACCTTGTTGACGGATATAGTCGCTTTTTAACTCTAAAATTTGATATTCAATTTCTGATTTTGTAGCCATTTAAAAAAGCTCCTTCTTTACTTAGGTTGTCATTGCTGTTAATTGTAACATACGTTCAATTAATTCCGCATTACAATTGTTTCGAGTTCACAATACGGGCAGATATTTAGTAAACTAAAAAAGATAAATAATAGAACGGAGAGAATCCTATGCATACTATCGAGCAAATTAATGAAACACGCGATTTTATTTTAGAAAAAATTACGGTGCAGCCACAAGTAGGTCTTATTCTTGGCTCAGGCCTTGGTACATTAGCAGATGAGGTTGAAAATGCCACAGTCATCCCTTATACAGACATTCCAAACTTCGCAAAATCAGGTGCTATCGGCCATGCCAATGAACTTGTCATTGGTGAATTAGAAGGCAAGATTGTCCTAGCGATGAAAGGTCGTTTCCACTACTACGAAGGCTTCTCAATGGATGAAGTTACATTCCCTGTGCGCGTCATGAAAGCACTAGGCATCGAGCAATTAATCGTCACAAATGCATGTGGTGCAGTAAATACAGACTTTAAACCGGGTGACTTAATGTTAATTGAAGACCATATTAACTTAACAGGTCAAAATCCATTAATCGGACCAAATAATGATGAGCTAGGCACACGCTTCCCAGATATGTCGAACTTATACGACAAGGACTTACGCAAGCTTGCAGCAGACGTTGCAGCACAGCAAGGCTTTGGTCTACAAACAGGCGTATATGCTTGGTGGAGTGGTCCAACATATGAAACACCTGCTGAAATCCGTATGATTCGTACATTAGGTGCGGATGCGGTCGGTATGTCGACAGTACCAGAAGCGATTATTGCACGTCATGGACAAATGCGTGTACTAGGAATTTCTTGCCTAACGAATATGGCAGCTGGCGTCCTTGACCAACCATTAAATCACCAAGAAGTAATCGATGTAGCAGCACAGGTAAATAAGAAATTTACAGGGCTTATTAAAGGCGTCGTAGCAGCACTATAAGCTTCATTCAAAAGACTGAATTTATTCGGAAAGTCTTTCTGAAAATGATTATCACTGATACAATACGAGTAAATAATGAAATTCTTTGGAGGTTACACCTATGAAAATCTTACTTGTTGATGGTACAGTGCTTGGTCGTAAAACAGGTGCTATTTTAGAACAAGTTCAAAAATATATTGCACAATTCGATTCAAGTTTAGAGCTTGAAATTTTAACGTTTGCAGATTATCAGCATGAAATCGTTGATGGTCGTCCATTCGAGCAATACAACGAAGGCCTACAAGAGATGGTGAAGAAAATTGAATCAGCAGATGGTTATATTTTCGCAACACCTATTTTCCAAGGTTCCATTCCTGGCGTCTTGAAAAACGCTTTTGATTTCTTACATCCGAAAGCACTGCGCTATAAACCAGTATCAATCGTAGCGAACGGCGGAACGTATCAGCATCACCTCGTTGTTGAAAATCAATTAAAACCGATTCTTGATTACTTCCGTTGTTTAGTAACACCAAACTATGTGTACACACATTCTTCTCACTTTGATGCAGATAATAATATTACGGACCAAAATGTACAAGAACGTCTACAAGAGCTTGCGCGCGTGTTCGTAAAATACTGTGAAATGAGCAAGATTTTACCGAAAGAAACAATCGATCAGCATTAATCTAAAAGGGCCCTTCACTGCATCACGCAGTGAGGGCCTCTTTCTGTTATACTCGAGGCAAGAGGTGACGAAGATGATTGAAAAACAACTACAAGAAGTCGAGCTAATCATTTTTATTGAAGACGAGGACGATATGGCTGAGTCATTAGAGGATTTAAAAGCGTACGCCAAAACGTATGAGTTAGACCATGTTGAGGTTGCAGCGCAGCACAAAGAAACAGTAGATGACGAACGTGTGAAGTATATTGTGACACTTGAAATTAGTCGTGATAGCGAGAATTTAGGCCGTAAATATGAAACAGAAGAGCAAAAAGTATTTGGCTTTGGTGATTAAAATTATACTTTTCAGAAAGTTCATGCTACAATAGTGGCAACTATTTCGAATCGGAGGTGAAAAGAATGAAAAACTCAGCTTATATGACATCTGCACAATTAGATAATGCGCTTTATTTTGCACGTGTCATTACGTTCAAATTTGATGCTAACGGGATTCGTACGCCCTTTTTTAACACAACATCAAATTAAAACGTAGCTGATGAACTTCATTCTTTTCATAAAATGAAAGGACTGTTCGTTGATGAGCAGTCCTTTTTTGTATGCTCAGCTGCGTTGTATGGAGGAAAATACAATGACAGTAAAAGTAGAAAACATAACAAAAACAGTTGGCGGTAATACGCTTTTTAAAGACCTAGATATCACGATTCCTACAGGGAAGCACGTCGCACTCGTCGGACGCAATGGCACAGGGAAAACGTCGCTTCTACGCCTGATTGCGGCGGTAGATAGCATTGACAGCGGGCGCATTATTACGCCAAAGGATAGCAAAATCGGCTATCTGCATCAAATTCCACAATACCGAACGGAGACGGTCGAGGAAGTACTACTGCGTGCGTTTCATGACTTACAAAATATGCAGCAAACGATGCAACAGCTCGAAGCACAAATGGCTAGAGAGATGGATGACCGTGTGCTTGAAAAATACGGCGAGCTACAGGAGCGCTTTATGCAACTTGGTGGCTATGAAATGCAGTCGAAGATGATGACCGTTGCGAATGGTTTAGGCATCGCCCTATTTTTAGATAAGCCGTTCGAGGCACTAAGCGGCGGCGAAAAAACGAAGGTGATGCTCGCGCATATTTTGCTTGGTGAGCCGACGATTTTATTGCTTGATGAACCGACGAATCACTTAGATTTACGTGCGATTGAATGGCTTGAACATTATGTGAAGCAATTTGACGGCACTGTGATTGTCGTTAGTCATGACCGTCGTTTTATGAATGAAGTGGCCGAGCAAATTATCGAGCTTGAGGGCGGCGAAGCCTTTGTTAGCCAAGGAAATTATGATGCATATGTGGCCGCAAAAGAGGCACATATTGCGTCGCAGTTTTCGCAGTACAATGAACAGCAAAAAAAGATAAAAAAAATGAAGGAATCTATTCGTAGATTACGTCAATGGGCGAACGAAGCATCACCACCAAACCCAGATTTATTCCGCAAGGCAAAAATGATGGAAAAGGCACTAGCACGTATTGAAGTCGTGAAAAAGCCAGTAGTTGCGAAGAAAATGAGTCTTGCACTGCAAGCAGAGTCTAGGAGTGGTAAGGAGGTTGCAACTTTTGAAGATGTGACCGCCTGTGCGGGGGACCGGATCTTATTTTTTGAAGCAAATTTTAGCATTTACTGGCAGGATAAATTGGCGATTGTAGGCGATAATGGCACAGGTAAGTCGACGATTTTAAAACTATTACTCGCCGAGCGCGAAGCTTGCGACGGAAGTGTAAAGCTCGGCAGCAATGTGCAAATCGGCTATCTTGCCCAGCAGTTTGATACATTTCAGCCAGAGGACCGGCTAATCGATGCCTTTCGTGATGAGGTCGCAGTGACAGAGGGCGAGGCACGTCATATACTCGCGCAGTTTTTATTTTACGGTTATGACGTTTTTAAAAAGGTGAAGGACTTAAGTGGTGGCGAGAAAATGCGGCTACGTCTTGCGCAGCTCATGCAGCAAAAGGTCAATTTACTTTTACTTGATGAGCCGACGAATCATCTCGACATTGAATCGCGTGAGGTGCTTGAAGAAACGCTTGAAAATTTTGACGGTACCGTTATCGCTGTTAGTCATGACCGCTATTTTTTAGAGAAATTATTCACGCGTACAGCATGGATTGAGCATGAATGTGTCACGATGCATGATGGGCCTTATGACTTTGCGAAGGATAAACAGCGTGCGCAAGCGATTGAGCGCGAAATTACATTCTTAGAACGAAAACTTACGCATACAGAGGATGCGCATCTTACACAGCAGCTCGAAAAGCTCTATGAGGCATTGTAAGGTCGCAAACATCGTCTACATTCCGTTATAATAAAAGCATCGAAAGGAATGAGAGATATGGCAAAATCATTAGTTATCGCTGAGAAACCGTCAGTTGGTCGCGACATTGCACGCGTCCTAAAATGTACGAAAAAAGGCAATGGTAGCTTAGAAGGCGATAAATATGTCGTAACATGGGCGCTTGGTCATCTTGTGACACATGCAGACCCTGAGCAATACGACAACAAATATAAAGAATGGAAAATGGACGATCTACCAATCGTGCCGGAACCATTTAAATTAGTACCGATTCGTCAAACAACGAAGCAATTTAATGCAGTAAAAAGTTTATTAAATCGCGGTGACATTAACGAAGTTATTATCGCAACCGATGCAGGGCGTGAGGGTGAATTAGTTGCGCGCTGGATTTTAGTGAAAGCAAAATCGAAAAAACCAATTAAACGTTTATGGATTTCATCTGTAACGGATAAAGCAATCAAAGAAGGATTTGCGAAGCTACAAGATGGTCATAAATATGATGCACTATACGAAGCGGCAGTTGCGCGTGCCGAGGCTGACTGGGTCGTTGGGATTAATGCAACACGTGCCTTAACGGTAAAGCATAATGCACAGCTATCATGTGGTCGTGTGCAAACACCAACACTGGCGATGATTTATGAGCGTGAGCAGCAAATTAAAAACTTTAAACCAAAAACATTCTACGGTCTACAAGCCCTAACGAATAAAACAACATTCACATGGCATGAGCAAGGTTCAAACCAAGCACAGTCATTTGATAAAGAAAAAGTGGACCGTATTTTAAAAAGCTTAGATTCGGTTCATTCAGGCGAAATTGTCGATGTCAAAACAACGCCGAAGAAAAAATATGCACCAACATTATTTGATTTAACGGAGCTACAAAAAGAGGCGCATAAACGCTGGAGCTGGTCAGCAAAAGAAACGTTATCAACGCTACAGCATTTATATGAGCACCATAAAATCGTGACCTATCCGCGTACTGATTCGAAGCATTTAACAGCGGATATTCAAGGAACATTTAAAGAGCGTATTAAGGCGACGACTAGTGGCGATTCACGTCAGGCGGCCAATGCGCTATTACGTCACACAACGGTGCAAGCACAAAAAGGTGTCATTAATGATGCGAAAGTGTCGGATCACCATGCCATCATTCCAACAGAGGAGCCGGTTATTTTACCGAATTTATCTGATAAAGAACGTAAGCTATATGATCTGATCGTCAAACGCTTCCTAGCAGTATTTTATGGCCCTTATGTGTATGATCAAACAGTTGTGACATTAAAAGTAGGTAATGAATTATTTACGGCAAAAGGAAATACTGTACGTGACCAGGGCTGGCGCGCGGTGTATAACCATGATGAGGATGATACGGTATCATTACCCGATTACCAAAAAGGTGCCAAGTTAGAGGTGCGTGCTGTTGCACAAACATCAGGTCAAACGAAGCCACCTGCACCGTTCAATGAAGGAACGCTTCTTGCGGCGATGGAAAATCCAGCGCAGTTTATGCAAGGGGAATCAAAAGAGTTAATTCAAACGTTAAATGAAACAGGCGGTATTGGAACGGTGGCGACACGTGCCGATATTATAGAAAAGCTCTTTAAATCGTTTGTTATCGAGAAAAAGGGGAATGACTTATATACGACATCAAAAGGTCGTCAATTACTTGATTTAGCGCCAGAAGATTTGAAATCACCTGCCTTAACAGCAGAGTGGGAAAAAGAATTAACGAAAATTGCACAAGGCAAGGCGAAGAAAAAACAATTTATGGATCGCATGATTTCATTTACGCAAAAATCAGTGAAGGAAATTAAAATGAGCGACCGTAAATTCAAGCATGATAATGTGACAGGGAAGCGCTGTCCAGAGTGCGGCAAGCTTCTATTAGAAGTGAATGGTAAACGCGGTAAAATGCTGATTTGTCAGGACCGTGAATGTGGCTACAAAAAGAAAGTTTCACAGCTAACAAATGCTCGTTGTCCTACATGTCATAAGAAGTTGGAACTACGTGGCGAGGGAGACGGACGAATTTTTACTTGTAAATGTGGGTATCGTGAAAAATTATCAGCATTTGAAAAACGCAAAAAAGACGCTGGTAAGACCAAAGTTTCAAAACGTGATGTGAATAAGTATATGAAGCAACAAAACAAGGAAGAAGAGCCTTTAAATAATCCATTCTCAGATGCGCTAAAAGGGCTGTTTAACAACGACGACAAGTAATTTGCGCATTCCTGGGTCACTTTTTTTTCAAGTAGTGGTAAGATGAAAAAAACATCTGAATAGTGGAAAGAGGTGGACGATATGAAATTAGCAGCAATCCTAAATAATCGCTATACGGAGATTGAAAACCGGAAACGTGTGTTAAAACAAAAAAACGCAGACGAGGCATATAAGAAAAATGCGCAATATTTTCAGCCAAAATCAAATCCGGCACTCGACGAATTAGTCGATTTATTAACAGGAAAAAAAGAGCACCAGGCAAAACCAGCCTTGCAGCAAGCTATTCGTGAATTGCAGGAGAAGACACCAAATTATCCTGAAATTCATGACGTAGTCGCAATGGCAAGCGACGAGGAAGCAGTCGATATTTTAAAGCGTGTGCAGCAATCCGCTTTATCAAGCGACAATCCAACAGCACAGGACTTGCAAGTAGCTCAGTCTGCAGCTGACTATATCGCACAAAACACACAGTTCACTACTAACTCAGACAGCATCGATGCTACATCTAAGAAAAATGTGGACAGTTTAATAGTGCAACCAACTGAGCAGCAGTATAAAGAAACGATTCGTAATCGCTTGTTTGAACAGGCGGCGTCGAAATATCAATTCCAAGTACAGATGGCTCGTAGTGGATTCCGATTTGATGAACCAATGTTTTATCACATTGCGTAATGAAGGAAGTGTACGATTTTGGCAAAGCAAAAAATTCATAAGACCAATGCAGTACGACTGCTAGATCAACAAAAAATCCCGTATCATTTGCAGGAATATGAAGTGAATGAAGACCATTTAGACGGTGTGACAGCGGCGAAAGAAGTTGGGCAGCCAGTTGAAAAAGTGTTTAAAACACTCGTTGCGAAATCAACGAAAGGTCAGCTCTATGTTTTTGTGATTCCAGTCGCTAAGGAGCTCGATTTGAAGAAAGCTGCAAAGGCCGTACATGAGAAAAAAATAGAAATGCTTCATGTCAAAGATTTATTGGCAAATACAGGCTACATTCGTGGAGGCTGTTCACCAATTGGCATGAAGAAACATTATCCAACGTTTGTGGATGAAGCTGTAAAGCAAGTGGAGGAAGTATTAGTGAGCGCCGGAAAACGTGGGATGCAATTATGCTTAACACCCGACAATCTAGTGACAGCTGCAAAGGCCGAAATTGTTGATATTACCGTTGATATTTAAGTCATCGTTTGATACAATTGTCGAGTTGCAGTTGAACATATGGCTGCGACATGGAATATTCCTTGTCGCAGCTTTTTTATATAGAAAGAAGGATGTCGTGTGAGAAAAGAGTTCGCAATCCGCTGGCTATTTTTCTTCATTGGGATTATGTTTATCGGTTTGGGCATCGCTCTAACGATTCGTGGACAGCGCTATGGTGTTGGTTCATGGGATGTTTTACACATCGGCATGTTTTATCACTTTGGATTATCAGTTGGTGCTTGGTCGATCATTATTGGCCTCGTGATTATCGCTTTAACAGCGATTTTATTAAAACGCCTGCCACGAATTGGCACGTTTATGAATATGATTTTTTGCGGCGTATTTTTAGATTTCTTTAATAGCATTTTACCAGCAGCACATACACCATTAACGCAGTTTGGTTGTTTTGTGCTTGGTATCGTTGGTATCGCAGTAGGATGCGGTGTTTATGTATCAACGAATCTTGGCGAAGGTCCCCGAGATAGTTTAATGATGATTGCTGTTGAAAAATTACATGTCAGCATTACGGTTGCGCGTACAGCAATGGAGATTTTCGCGGCAGGGCTTGGCTATATTATGGGTGGTCCAGTAGGTATCGGTACGATTATTATGGTATTTGCACTCGGTCCAATCATTCAAGTTGTACTGCCAGTAAGCCGCCGTATATTAGCGCATTTTATTAAAGAACCGACACTAATGTATAAATAATGTATAAGGAAAGTTATCCACAGATAATCTTCCTTATACATTTTTTCATTTTATCCACATGTGGATAACTTTTCACCTACAGTTCATTTATATTTCGCAAGTCGAAAGAAATACAAAATAATTAAAAAAACACATATATTAGCTTATTTTTCAGAAAATTCCGAAATGATAAAATAATATAGTGAAACATTACTCGAAAGGTGGGCTTTATGTGCAAAAAGGTAAAAAGTGGCGATCGTTATTATTAGCAGGTGCATTACTAACATCTTTATTAACACCAGTTGCAGGGGCAAGTGCGGCAACAACGGACAAAGACTTGAAGAACTTCGATACAGAACGTTACGGGGATGTCATCTCCATTGACCCATATTTAGACAAGTTATCAAAAGATGCAGATTTTAACGCAAAACTGAAAAAAAGACTTCAAGCGCAAGCTGATGAAGCACAAACAAAAGCAACATCGGATAATGATAGTGATTTTACGTATGACGGTGGAACGAAAAAATTCTTAACGAATAATCTTTCATTAAAAGATTTTACGATGCGTAGTGTGGGCGACAATGTGGAAATTTGGGTAGCACATGACTTGTCTTATGGACCAGACAATCCACGTGAAGCAGATGTTGTGACGCAAGCACAGGTGGACAAACTTCGTGATGAGTTTGAGTCAAATATTTATCCGAAAGTGACGGATTTCTTCGGTACACCAGATGCATTAGATGGCTCAAAAGCGAGACTGCCAGGACAAATTGGTTTACCAGCAGATTATTATGAAGGCTCAGACAAGGTCATCATCCTTGTGGATAACGTGCAAGATGAGGGCTGGAACAATCCAGATTATCCATTCTTTGTAGCAGGCTTCTATTGGCAAACAATTGAAAACTACATTAACCGTAATATCGTGACAATTGATACAAATAGCTGGGATACGCGCTTAGAAGAAACATTTTATGGTACAACAATTCATGAATTACAGCATTTAATTCAAGCAGACCATGACCCATCAGAAGAATCTTGGTTGAATGAAGGTTTCTCGACATTCTCTGAATACTTAGGTGGCTATGGTGGTCCAGATAGCTCGATTAACTTCTTCTTAGACCACCCGGAAAATTCACTTGTAAACTGGGATGAGCATGCGACTGCTACAACAGGACCTGAAACGATTGCCGATTATGGTCAAGTATACTTATTCACACAATATTTATATGACAAATTCGGTCATGATTTCATTAAAGAAATCGCAACAGATGGCGAGCGTCAAGGCATGGAAAGTGTAGACCATGCGCTGCGTGAACGCGGTACGACGTTTACAAAAGTATACCAAGATTTCCAAACAGCTGTGGCGCTAGATGATAAGTCAGTAAGCTCGAAATATGATATTGATAGCGTAGATTTACGTAACTTACCGGTAGACCGCGCTGGCACAAAACGTGGCAAAACGGTCGATTATGAATCAGCTAAAACTTATGAAAAAGAAGGCGTTCCGGCATGGGGCGGCGACTTTAAATCATTCGACTTTACAAAAGAAGTACAGGGCTTACGCTTCAACGGTGCAGACTTCTTACCACTTGAATGGACGACTGTGACAGATCCTGTGACAGGCAGTGGCAATGTTTTATGGGGCGGTAAGGGCTCACAAGCAGATCATGAAATGATTTTTGCGGCAGACTTAACGAAAGCGACAAATCCAACGCTAACATTCCAAAATCTATATGCGATTGAAGATGCATGGGATTATGGTGTTGTTCAAGTATCAACGGATAACGGCCAAACGTGGGAGAGCTTATCAAATATCAATACACGTACAGATGTTGATGAGCAGGGTTATCCAAAAATCAAAGAAAATGTACCTGGCTTCACTGGTTCAGTAGAAACATGGCAAAATGAAGCCTTTGATTTATCAAAATACAAAGGCCAAAATGTTTTAGTATCATTCCGTTACTTAACAGACTGGGGTACAGAAGAAAAAGGCTGGTTCGTCAAAGATATTAAAATTGATGAGGCAGGCGTGTCGATTAATGGGGATTCAACGACTGGCTTAACGACGCAATCAGCGCTCAATAAAGACTATGTTAAATTCTTAACGACATTCATCCAAACGAAGAAAAACGGTAAAACAAAAGTAGAACAAGTAGACCCTTATGATGTGACGGAAACAAAAGCGCTTCAATTAAACAATATGTTAAAAGAGGGCAATGTCAAAATGATTACGACATATGCAGCAAATCCTGGTGATATTAAACCAGTAGACTTCACATATGAAGTATTGTTTAAAGAAAAGAAAGACAAGCCAAATAAAGGCAAGGGTAAAGGACCGAAATGGGCACGTTAAGCTAGATAAAAGCATCTCACAATCGTGAGATGCTTTTTTAATGTTTTTTTGAGAGAGACAAATGTAGTATTTATAATAACTTTTCAAAGCACAAATAAAAAAATGTACGTTTGAAATGAACATTGTCAGAAAAGTATGTTAGAATAGGAGCAACTGAACGGGAAAGGATGATTTGTGTGTCAAAAATTTTAAATACATTCGTAGATGAAAACTTACAAGCATTAAAAGAACAAGGCTTATACAATGAAATTGACCCTGTAGAAGGTGCGAACGGTCCGGTCATTACCATTCGCGGTAAGCAGCTCATTAACCTATCGTCAAATAACTATTTAGGCCTTGCGACAAACGAAGATTTAAAAGCGGTAGCGCAAAAAACAATCGCAACCTATGGCGTGGGTGCCGGTGCAGTACGTACGATTAATGGGACGCTTGATTTACATGTGAAGCTAGAAGAAAAACTCGCTGAATTTAAAGGAACAGAAGCGGCGATTAGCTATCAATCTGGTTTCAACTGTAATATGGCGGCGATTTCTGCTGTGATGGATAAAAACGATGCTATTTTATCTGACCAATTAAATCATGCCTCTATCATTGATGGTTGTCGTTTATCAAAAGCGAAAATCATCGCGTTCAATCACTCGGATATGGAAGACCTTCGCAATAAGGCCAAAGAAGCAACTGAATCGGGCTTGTACAACAAAATCATGGTCATCACAGATGGCGTCTTTTCAATGGATGGCGACATTGCGAAACTACCAGAAATCGTCGAAATCGCAAAAGAATTCGATTTAATTACGTATGTTGATGACGCACATGGCTCAGGTGTAACGGGTAAGGGGAAAGGAACGGTTAAACATTTTGGTCTACAAAATGAAATCGACTTCCAAATCGGTACATTATCAAAAGCCATCGGTGTTGTCGGTGGCTACGTAGCAGGAAAACAAAATGTTATTGATTGGCTGAAAGTACGCTCTCGTCCATTCTTATTCTCAACAGCACTACCACCAGCAGACGTTGCAGCGATTACAGCGGCTGTTCAAATGATCATCGATTCAACAGAGCTTCATGATAAGCTATGGGACAATGGCGATTATTTAAAAGCAGGCCTTCAAAAGTTAGGATTTAATATCGGACACTCTGAAACGCCAATCACACCATGTATTATCGGTGATGAAACACTGACACAACAATTCTCAAAACGCCTTATTGAAGAGGGCGTTTATGCGAAATCAATCGTGTTCCCAACCGTTCCAAAAGGGACAGGACGTGTGCGTAATATGCCAACTGCGGCGCATACAAAAGAAATGCTAGATGAGGCCATTGCCATTTACGAAAAAGTCGGGAAAGAACTAGGCGTTATTTCCTGAAAAGAGAAAGTGCGCTAACGCGATGAATCTAAAAAGAAAAACACTTTCAAAGGAGGTAAGCTCTTTGGAAGTGTTTTTTTATCATTTCTTCGCAGAATACCCCTCCCTCAAAGAACGTAGTGAGTAGGGAGGGGATGAATGCGAACCCAATGATTCTGCCAGTACTAATTTGTTGAAAAGAACATCCGTTCCCGTTATACTATTCGAAAAAAGGAGGTGTCTGCCATGTCACATAAAGCGTATAAATTCCGTATCTATCCAAATAAAGACCAACAAGCATTGATTCATCAAACACATGGTCATTGCCGTTTTGTGTACAACTATTTCCTTGAACGTTGGAATACTTCTTATGAAGAAGAAGGAAAAGGGTTGAATCGTTCCATTATGTCCAAAATGCTCACAAAGCTGAAAAAACAAGAGGATACGGCATGGCTACGCAACGTAGATAGTGTGGCATTACAAGCCTCTTATGAAAATTTAATAGACGCTTTTCAACGTTTCTTTCAAANAACGATTAAATACAATGCGAGTGGTACGTTTTACGTGTCTGTCCAATGCGAAGTACCAGACTTTAAGCCATTGCCTCAAACAAATGAAGCTGTAGGAATTGATTTAGGTATCACTGATTTTGCGATTCTGTCTAATGGACGTAAAGTGGATAACCAACGCTTTACAGCCAAAATGGAGCAGAAGTTAAAACGTGAGCAACGCAAGTTATCACGTCGCTACGAGCAAGCGAAAAAAGAGGGTCGTGATTTACGTGAGTGCATGAACTATCAAAAGCAACGTCGTAGAGTGGCTCGTTTGCGTGAGCGTGTTGCGTTTCAACGAGAAGATTTTTTGAATAAACTGTCAACGGCATTGATTCGTCATTATGACGTCATCTGTCTTGAAGACTTGAACACAAAAGGCATGTTGAAAAATCGTAAGTTAGCGAAAGCGATTAGTGATGTGTCATGGTCTTCTTTTGTACAAAAACTGATGTATAAGGCGAAATGGTTCGGTAGAAAAATTGTTGAAATCGACAGATTCTTCCCATCGAGCCAAATTTGTCATGCCTGTGGTCATCGAGATGGCAAGAAAACATTGGATATTCGTGAGTGGACTTGTCCATCTTGTGATACGACACTAGACCGAGATATTAATGCAAGTAAGAATATCTTAATCGAAGGGTTGAGACTTTTAAAGCAACAACCGTAGGAACGACGGGGATAGCCTACTAAAAAAAGTGAAGCCGCTGTTTCGAGCAACTGGAAACAAGCAAGCACTGTTCGTAGGAATCTCCCACTTCAAGCAACGTTCGAAGAACGGCTAAGTGGGGGTAGTTCAATCCTTAGCTTTAATGTCCTTATACGCCTTTGGTGAAACAGCGTACATAATTTTACCGGCAACAATGGCGATAACGGCCACGAGTAAAATTTGAATGATAAATTCAAAAAATGAATTTACCGGTAATTTCAGGCGTAGCATGACCATGAATGCTAAAAAGACACCAAGCGTTGTGCCAAAACCATAAATGAAAACGACTTTCTTTTTATCTTGATTGCCAAGCTGGTTTAGAACATAGCGCTGTGTCGCAATGCTTATAAAGCCAACAAAGGCACTAATAATTAATGAAATGATAACCACAAGTGTCACCTCTTAAGCGAATAGATTAAGTGTGGCGATGCGCTCCATTGCTTCGTGAATACGGGCCTCATCAACGAGTAAACCGACGCGAACATAGCCCTCGCCGTGCTCACCAAAGCCATTACCAGCAGCAACGGCAACATTGGCTTTAGCAAGCAGTACATCCGCAAATTCCTCGCTTGTCATACCATTTGGCACAGGTAGCCATGCAAAGAAGCTACCAGCCGGAATGGTAATATCCCAGCCGATTTTTGCGGCAGCCTCTTTTAAAGCATGACGACGCGATTCATAAATCGCTAGCTGCTCTGTCACACATTGCTGTGAGGAGGTTAGCGCCACGGCACCGGCATGCTGAATAGCAGGGAATAGACTGCAATAGAGATGGTCCTGAATAAGATTTAAGCCAGCAATCATGTCGCGATTTCCGACTGCAAAGCCAACGCGCCAGCCGGCCATATTATACGTTTTTGATAGCGTATAAAATTCAACACCGATCTCTTTAGCGCCCGCGGTTTGCAGGAAGCTTGGTGGACGAATGCCATCATAGCCAAGTGAACCATAGGCGAAATCATGCATCACTGCAATATCATGCTCCTTGGCTAATGCGACGGTTTCAGCGAAAAATTCGGGTGTTGCAACAGCGCCTGTAGGATTGTTTGGATAGTTGATATACAAAAGCTTTGCAGCCTGTTTTTGTGCCGGAGTTAATGCATTGTAGTCCGGTAAAAACTGATTGTCAGCCGTTAGTGGCATCGTTTCAAATTGGATATTGGCTAGTGCTACACCGGATAAATAATCAGGGTACCCTGGATCAGGTAATAGCATCGTATCACCGTCATCTAGCATAACCATTGGCAATTCCACTAAGCCTGCTTTGGCACCGAATAAAATGGCGACTTCCGTATTAGGGTCAATATCGACATCGTATTCACGTTTATAAAATGTGGCGATTGCCTCTTTAAACTCTACTGTACCACGAAATGGTGAATATTTGTGCATGCTAGGGTCAGCGGTTGCTTGTTGCATCGCCTCAATAATATGTGTTGGTGTTGGACGGTCTGGGTTCCCTTGTCCTAAGTTAATGACATCGCGTCCTTCTGCCACTGCTTCTGCCACATTTTTTGATAGCTTCGCGAAAAATTGCTCAGGAAGTTGTTGCATCTTTTTTGATAATTTCATGTAGGTGCCTCCAAAAATAATCTATTGTATAATAGAAAGAAATATTCTGAAAATTATTCTCATAGTAGACCTTTTTCAGAAAAATGTCTATAGGTGGTGTCGTGATGAAATTAGGCTGTATTCAATTTAAAGTCGCAACAGGCGATGTAGAAAAAAACTATGCACGCGTAAATGAATTAGTACGCGAAGCACACGCAAAAGGTGCAGAGCTCGTTGTTTTACCAGAGATGTGGAATTCAAGCTATGCACTGAAAAAATTAGACGAGCTAGCAGATCCAAATGGTGAGCGCGCAAAGAAATTTTTAAGTGAGCTTGCGAAGGAGTTAGGCATTCATATCGTTGGTGGCTCTGTTTCGACGAAAAAAGGCGACAAATTTTATAATACGATGCTTGTGTTTAATAAAGACGGTGAGCAGGTTGGTGAATACGACAAAGCACATTTATTCCGCTTGATGGATGAGCATTTATATTTAGCAGCGGGCTCAGGACAAAATAATTTCAAATTAGGTGACTTAGATGCGGCGGGTGTCATTTGCTATGATATTCGTTTTCCAGAATGGCTACGCCTCCATGCGCTAAACGGTGCGAAGGTCATTTTCGTTTCGGCACAGTGGCCAACACCTCGCATTGATCATTGGAAAACATTATTACAAGCGCGTGCGATTGAAAATCAATGCTTTATCGTTGCGGTAAATCGTACAAGTCATAAGCCGGAAAACTTTAACGGCAACTCAATGGTGATTGAACCATGGGGGGAAGTGTTATGGACGGGTGATGCAGAGGAAGAGCTAGCGATTGTCGATGTTGATTTTGATAAGGTCGACGAGGTACGTAAAAAAATTCCCGTGTATGATGACCGTCGCCCAGAGCTATATCAAGATATTTTGAAAAATTAATTTTTTTCTGAAAATATATTGACAATGGACGTAAAAAGAAATACTATTGATGACATAATCATAAAAACAACTAAATAACTAGGATTTATCAAGAGCGACGGAGGGATAGGCCCGATGATGTCCAGCAACCCCCATTATGGGAAGGTGCTAATTCCTACAGAATGTATTTCTGAAAGATAAATAACGTTTATAATAGAAAGCGTCTTTCAGAGGAAAGGCGCTTTTTTGTTTTCTGAAAAAGTAATTTTACAAGAATAAGAGGTATGCGCATGATTGAAATAAACAATGTCTCAAAAGTATATCGAGCAAAGAAAAAAGAAGTTATCGGTGTAGATAATGTCAATCTTACAATTAATGACGGCGAAATATTCGGAATAGTCGGATATTCTGGTGCCGGGAAGAGTTCATTATTACGTTGCATCAATTTATTGGAGCAGCCAACAGATGGTGAGATTTTAGTTGATGGCCAAAATTTAATGACACTATCAGGTAAAGAACTACGGCAGGCACGCCTAAAAATCGGTATGATTTTTCAGCATTTCCACTTGATTGACCAAAAGACAGTCGGTGAAAATATTGAGTTTTCATTAAAGGCTGCGAATGTCGCAAAAGACAAACGCGAAGCGCGCATTAAGGAACTACTCACAATGGTTGGGCTGTCTGATAAGAAGGACGTTTTTCCCGGTCAGCTATCAGGTGGTCAAAAGCAACGTGTAGGTATCGCAAGAGCGTTAGCGAACGAACCAACGATTTTATTATGTGATGAAGCCACATCCGCACTCGACCCGACGACAACGACAGCCATTTTAAAATTATTGAAAAAAATTAATCGTGAGCTTGGTATCACCATTGTCTTAATTACGCATGAGATGGAAGTAGTCAAAGAGATTTGTGACCGCATGGCAATTATGCAAAACGGACGTGTTGTCGAGCATGGCAGTGTGTACGATATTTTTGCCAATCCAACAAATCCATTAACGCAGGAATTTATCGGCAGTGTTGTGTCCTTTGATATTCCATCAGAAATTATGCATACATTTAATGGCACTATCGTCAAAGTATTATTTAAGGGCGATACCGCAGGGCAAGGAATTATTTCCGATATGCTACAGCAATTTGAAGTACGAGGAAATTTCCTTCACGGTACGATTGAGTACATACAAGAGCGTCCACTCGGCATCTTCATCATGGAATTAATCGGTGACGGACAAGATATTAACCGCGCCATCACGTATATGGAATCTCGCGGTGTAACAGTGGAGGTGCAGTAATATGTTTGATTTCGCTCATTTTACATCGATGCTCCCAGACATTTGGACATCCTTTGGCCAAACGCTATTAATGGTCGGCATTTCATTAGTAGTCGTACTCGTTATTGGGTTGCCACTTGGCTTATTATTATTCATCACAAGTCATGGGTTTTTCGCCGTAC
Organism: Kurthia populi; assembly: GCF_042686175.1. NCBI lineage: Bacteria > Bacillati > Bacillota > Bacilli > Caryophanales > Caryophanaceae > Kurthia > Kurthia populi. The sequence continues at coordinate 80,652 of NZ_JBHUOR010000002.1, forward strand.
GTAACTCCGGCAAAAAGGTAAATCGCATCGTCAATAATGTGTTAAGTTTTGTAATTAACTTTGTGCGCTCGATTCCATACATTATTTTATTAGTCGCACTTATTCCGTTAACTAAAGTGCTTATTGGTGACACAACAGGTCCACTCGCTGTGAGTGTTTCGTTATCTGTTGCGGCCATTCCATTTTTCGCACGACTTGTCGAAACATCATTAAAAGAAATTAGTAAGGGGGTTATCGAAGCGGCAATCGCAGCAGGTGCCTCTCCTTGGTTAATCATCAAGGAAGTATTATTACCAGAAGCAAAATCAGGGATTATTCAAGGCATTACGATGACAATCATTAGCTTGATTGCGTACTCTGCGATGGCAGGTACAATCGGCGGCGGTGGTGTCGGAGACTTAGCGATTCGCTTCGGTTACTATCGCTATGACGATACGATTATGATTGCGACGATTGTTATTTTAGTTATTCTCGTTCAGGCTGTACAAATCTTGGGCGATACGATAGCAAAAAAAGTGAATAGAAAATAGGGGGATTTGAATATGAAAAAGTGGTTAGTAGCAGTTTTGTTAGTTATTGTGACCGCAGCACTTGCGGCGTGTGGTAGCGGTGACGCGAAAGATACAGACAAGGAAACAACATCAAAAGAAATTACAATCGGTGCAACAGCCGGTCCATATAGCGATATGCTGAAAAAGGCCATTGTTCCAGGTCTTGAGGAGAAAGGCTACAAAGTAACATTAAAAGAATTCAGTGATTATATCCAACCAAACAATGCATTAGATAACGGCGATATTGATGCCAACCTATTCCAGCACTCTGTATACTTAGAAAACTTCAATAAAGAAAATGATACAAAATTAAAAGCATTAATTATCGTGCCAACAGCTCCAATGGGCTTCTTTTCTGAAAAATATAAAACGATTGATGAATTACCAGAAGGCGCTAAAATCTCAATTGCAAATGACCCATCAAACTTAGCACGTACGCTGAAATCATTAAAAGAACAAGGCTTAATCGAAATTAGCGACGATGTAGATCCATTAGTCGCGTCAACAAAAGATATTACGAAAAATCCGAAAAACTTTGAGTTTAAAGAAATCGAAGCGGCTGGCTTACCACGCGCAATCGAAACATCTGATTTAGCGGGTGTCCCAGGAAACTTCGCATTAGCAGCCAACTTAAACTTAGAAGATGCGGTATTTTTAGAAGATATGCCAGATCAATTCCGTAATGTTGTCGCAGTACGCGAGGCAGACGAGAATTCACAGTTATCAAAAGATATTAAAGCCGTAGTTGAATCAGCAGATTTCGAAAAAACAATCGATACAGAATTTAAAGGCTTTGGTAAACCAGACTGGATGAAAAAGAAATAACATGTAGTACAAGCATGGCTGGGACAAAACATGTCATTTTCTTTTTTAGCGTTCGCAACGAAAAACCGGAACTGCGCTGTAGCGCGGTTCCGGTTTTTCTTATGCTCATATGAACGGTTGTTTTTATACGTATGTCCCAGCCTCGTTTTTTTGTAAAAAATGAAAATATGTCTAAAGTGTGACGTTGGATACCTGCCAAAGGAAAGCGTTTTCTTAATGTATGCTATGCTATTTACCTACCTTTAAAACTAAATTATTTTACGTCTAAATGCTTATGTCTTTTAAAATATGTGTTTTTTGAGAATACAAATATTGTTTTCTTAAAGAATACATTATATAATATAAAAAACAAAAAACATTGATAAAACAGCGTTTGTAAAGATATTTTTGTACATCTAGAAAATACATTTGTTTTTATTTTATATATGTGTTTTCTGAAAATACATTTGTAAGCTGTAAGAGGAGGAAAAGAAATGAAGAAAATCATGATAACAGGTGCTTGTGGTCAAATCGGTTCAGAGCTAGTAGAGAAGTTGCGTGTGGAGTATGGGACAGAAAATGTTCTTGCGACAGATATTCGCAAACCGGTAAGCTCTTCGGGGCCATTTGAAGTGCTTGATGTCATGGATGCTGAACGCATGTATGACATCGCAAACGCTTTTGGCGCAGATACATTAATGCATATGGCTGCTCTTCTTTCTGCCACTGCTGAAAAAGATCCAGTATTTGCCTGGAACTTAAATATGGGTGGCTTAATGAACGCTCTTGAAACGGCTCGTAAATTAAACCTACAATTCTTCACACCAAGCTCAATCGGCGCATTTGGTCCATCAACACCAAAGGACAATACACCGCAAGATACGCTACAACGTCCAACGACGATGTATGGCGTCAATAAAGTAGCGGGTGAATTACTATGTGATTACTATTACACGCATTTCGGCGTGGATACGCGCGGTGTCCGTTTCCCAGGCTTAATTTCAAATGTGACGCCTCCGGGTGGTGGTACGACAGATTATGCAGTCGACATTTATTATCAAGCTGTAGAGAAAGGTCACTATACATCTTATATTGCGGAAGGTACGTATATGGATATGATGTATATGCCAGATGCACTGCAAGCGATTGTTGATTTAATGGAAGCAGATAGTAACACACTCGTTCACCGTAATGCATTCAATATTACAGCGATGAGCTTTACACCAGAGCAAATCGCCGCATCAATTCAAAAAGTAATGCCAAACTTCACGATGGACTACGATGTCGACCCAGCGCGTCAGGCAATTGCAGATAGTTGGCCAAATTCTTTAGATGATAGTGCTGCAAAAGCGGAATGGGGCTTTAAAGCAGCCTATGATTTAGATAAAATGACAGTCGATATGCTTGAAAAATTACGCCGTAAATTATATCGCACAGCTTCATAACGATAAATTGAAAAAGAGGCTGGGACAAAACACGTCATTTTCCTTTTTTAGTGTTCGCAACGAAAAACCGGAACCGCGCTACAGCGCGATTCCGGTTTTTCTTATGCTCATTATGAACGGTTGTTTTTATGCGTATGTCAAAGCCTCTTTTGATTGCTTAAAAGTACTGTTTATTTTGTCGCCACAACGACTAATTTCCCCGCATCCAAATGTACATCGAGTGCGTTTGCCTGCTCATCGGTAACGCCAAGTGACATGAGCTGTGTTCGTAGTTCAGATTCTCGGGACGTAAATAAATTTTTAACACTGTTCATAACACCTTGTTCGGCTACGCCAACCTGTGAAATATGTAATGCTTTGGCGATATCATCAGCGCGATCCTCATACCGTGAAAAAACATAAATTTGGTCTCGTTCAAAGCCTTCTTTCAATAATAAATCAACTTGATTCTTTAAACGTACAGCATTTTCAACAACAAAATAATTCATCATAAAAACCTCTCCTTTGTCTTGCTATAGTTTTTTGTTCCCGTTTTATAACGTAAGATAAACGGCTCAAAAGAAAAAACGTAAATTTTCTCTATAAGTTAATTAAAATTCTATAAAAATAAAATATTTTCTAAAAATTCTGGATTTTTAACGAATAATTTTATACACTATTTTATACAGGATTTGGTAATCTTGACAACAATGCTTAGGGGGATGGTTAACGATGATGGATACACAACTAGTATTAAATGGTTTTGTAAAACGGGTCGAGACGTACTTTCCGCATAAAGAAATCGTATCACGTACATCAGCGGACAAGATTCACCGCTTAACGTATAAAGATTTCGCGACTCGTACACGTAAGTTGGCGTCAGCATTAGAAAAAATAGGGATGACAAAAGGGATGAAGGTAGGGAGCTTTGCGTGGAATCAGCATCGCCACTTAGAAGCTTATTTTGCAGTGCCATGTACAGGTGCAGTGCTACATATGATTAATATTCGGCTGGCAGATGAACACTTAGAATACATTATTAATCATGCACAGGACGAAATTTTATTAGTCGATATTGATTTATTTGAAACGATTGAGCGTATTCTACCGAAACTAACAACGGTTAAACAGATTGTCGTGATGAGTGACTCAGATGATTTACCAGAAAGCCAGTTTAGTGCGCTTTATTCATATGAAAAGTTACTAGCTGAGGCACCGGATGATTATCAATTCCCGACAGACTTAGATGAAAATTTACCAGCCGCAATGTGTTATACAAGTGCCACAACAGGCTTCCCTAAGGGCGTCGTGTATACACACCGAGGGCTTGTGCTACACGCCATTAATTTAGGGTTAGTCGATTCATTTGGCTTATCTGAGCGTTCAGTGGCACTACCGGTCGTGCCGATGTTCCATGTAAATGCATGGGGGATTCCGTTTGCATCGGTGAACTTTGGTGCAAAGCTGGTGTTACCAGGGCCCAACTTTACGTCGCACACATTGATTGACTTAATTGAAGAAGAACGTGTGACATTCACTGCAGGTGTTCCGACAATTTGGATGGGTGTGCTACAGGAACTTGAAAAAACACCGCGAGATATGTCATCACTTGAAATGGTCGCAGCAGGGGGCTCTGCATCACCGCCCGCACTGATTCAAAAATTCACGCATAAATTTGGCATTCCATATAAAACGGTGTACGGTATGACAGAAACGTCACCGATTGTATCTGTGGCGGCTTTAACATCTGAAATGGATGATTGGAGCGAAGAAGAAAAAATCGCCGCCTTATCTACACAGGGCCTAACAGTGCCTTTAATTGAAACGGAAATCATTAACGAGGACGGCGAAGTGCCAGCGGATGGCCAAACGATGGGTGAGCTGCGTATTCGTGGCCCGTGGATTTCAAGTGAATATTATAACGATGAGCGCACGATTGATGCGTATCGCGATGGCTGGTTATATACAGGTGATATTGCGGTGCGTACGCCACAGGGGAATATTAAAATTACCGACCGTACGAAGGACTTAATTAAATCGGGTGGTGAATGGATTTCATCAGTGGACCTTGAAAATGCGCTAATGGCACATGATGCGGTATTTGAAGCAGCAGTCATTGCAATTCCACATATTAAATGGCAGGAGCGACCACTTGCATGCGTCGTATTACAAGAAGGTTATGACACCTCTGTGAAGGAAGAGCTTAAAACCTTTTTAGCGACACAAGTAGCAAAATGGTGGATGCCAGATGATATTGTGTTCGTACGAGAAATTCCAAAAACATCGGTTGGGAAATTCTTAAAGGCCAAATTACGTGATGATATGAAGGATTACCAACTGACACCATAATAAAAAGAAGGCATCTCCTAGTGTTGAAGTGACCCCTAATTGTTAGACACGGTTATTTTGTTTAAGCAGCTTGTATAAAATGAGTTCGGTATTGTACCGGGCTCATTTTTAATTTTGCCTTAATTCGT